>JALWLM010000392.1 GCA_027084145.1 Crocinitomicaceae bacterium
AAATGAATAAGTTTCTCTTCCATGTTCATCGTATCGATGCTCCTCAATTAATTCATCTTTTTCATATAGTTTTTTAACTTTCATTTTACCATTTGGATAATATTCAATAAACAAGCCGTGTTTTTTGCCTTTATAGTATTTTTGAATCTCTTGTGGATTTCCTTGATAAAAAAATGTTTTGAACTCTCCATTTTTAATTCCTTCCTTCCAATGTTCTATTCGAAGTGGTTTACCGTCTTCATAATAATATTTTGCCTCTCCATCTTTCTTTCCATCTACATAATTAATTTCCTCTAATAATCGTCCTTTCAAATTATAAATTTTAAACGGTCCATGATAGACCCCTTCTTTATAAGTCACTTCCCGTTTTATTTTTGAGTCCGGATAATATGTACGTTTAACTCCGTCTAATCTTCCATTTTTATAATTTTCCCACTTTATGGTGTCTCCGTTTTTCCTGAAAAAAAATTGTTTCCCATGTTTTTCTCCGAGATAATAATTCATCTCCCAAGCCAATTGCTCCGTACTATCATAGTAATACAACCATTGTCCATGTTCAACTCCTTTTAAATGATTTCTAACCACTTGCTTACAGCCTGACATGTAATATGTTGTATCTATTCCATCTTCTTTCCCGTTAACAAACTTAATTCTTCTCGCTAAAATTCCATTCATATGGCATGTTTCACAAGTTCCCGTAAAAGGTTTTCCTACATTCTCCATATTTGAAATATTTCTTCCTGCAGCTGAAAGAAGAACTAAATCTCGAGATTGATCGTATTCCAATCGTTCATTACAATCAACAACTCCGGCTAATTTTCCACATTGCCATTCGGCATAACGACCTTGGGCAGTAGTTGTCTTTTCATAACACTTTTTATTCTGTTTTTTGATATTTTTAATCTGTCCTTCAGCAAATGGTATCATTGAAGTCAGAAATACTAATAGAATGATTATTTTTTTCATTTTTTTATTTTTTTATTTGATGAAAGCAGCAATTACTGTTCCTTTTGTAAAAGCATGAGTCCTTCTTTCATCTTTTCAGGAATTGGAATACTACATTGATCTTCATTATGATATCCTACAAGCACAGATTTACCTTTGCAATAACACTCTTCATTTAACCAAACGAAGTAAGATAGAATAAAACTTTTTGTTCCGATCTTATCTACTTTCATTTCTATTTCGGGATCATCACCCAGCTTCAATGGTTTAAGATACTCTATTTCATTTTTTAACAAAATAATACCGTCTTTTTGCCAATCCCAATCTCTTCCCAAAAGATATTTAAAATAATGAATTCTTGTCTGCTCGAAATAACTTAGATAAACAGCATTATTCACATGTCCCATGACATCAATATCTCTAAAACGAATTGTTATTTTAGCAAACGGTATTTTCATTCTTCAGTTTTGTCTAATATTTCGTATTCAGAATTATTACTCACAAATTCAGGTACAATTTCTTTCATTTTGCGAACCATTTCCATATTATTTTGTTGATAGAATAGTTCTATTAATTCTTTAATTTTTTGTAACTGTTCATCCGGTTCTTCCTTCATCTTCGCTCGTAAGATCTGCGGATGATGTGTTTTCAGTGTACTTTCTTCTGTGGCCAGTAATTCTTCATAAAGCTTTTCTCCCGGTCGAAGTCCTGTGATTTTTATTTCTATATCCTTTCCTAATTCCAATCCGCTCAACTCTATCATTTTCTTTGCTAAGTCAATAATTTTAACAGGTTCTCCCATATCAAAAACAAAAATTTCTCCTCCTTCTCCCATTACTGAAGCTTCTAGTACCAATTGGCAAGCTTCCGGAATTGTCATAAAGAAACGTGTCACTCGCTCATCTGTGACTGTAACCGGGCCTCCTTGTTCTATTTGCTTTCTAAAAAGTGGGACAACCGAACCGTTAGAGCCCAATACATTACCAAAACGTGTTGTTATAAATTTTGTAATTCCTTTCTCGTTCATTTTTTGAGCATATATCTCTGCGATTCTTTTAGATGCTCCCATTACATTTGTCGGATTCACAGCCTTATCGGTAGAAATCATTACAAACTTTTTTACTTTAAACTTCAATGACAAATCCACTAAGTTTTTAGTTCCTAATATATTCGTCATTACAGCTTCAGATGGGTTTATTTCCATCAATGGAACATGCTTGTATGCCGCTGCGTGAAAAACAAATGAAGGTTTAAAACAATTAAACAATCGCTTCATTCTATCATACATTCGTATGTCCCCGATTACCACTTCAAAATTCAAATTGGAGAAATCATTTTTTAATTCATTTTGAAGTTCATACATCGGAGATTCTGCTTGATCCAATAATATTATTTTTTTAGGATTGTATTTTGCCACTTGACGTACTATTCCACTTCCTATTGATCCGGCTGCACCTGTTACCAAAATGACTTCTTCTGATAATTCTTCTTTTATTTTTTCTTCATCTAATTGTATCGGTTTTCTTCCTAACAAATCTTCTATTTTAACTTTTGATAATTGTTTTGGCGAAAACTCTCCGTCAATCCAACTTTTTACTTTAGGCACTTTTTTAACTTCGACGCCCTCTCTTAAACAGAGATCTACAATCTTTCTTACATTATCTTTTTTAGGTTTTTGAATTGCAATAATCAACTGTGTTACACCTTCTTCTTTAATTATCTTCTCGATTTTGCTTGAATGTATAATCGCTACCCCTTCCAGTCGATTTCCTGATAACTTTTTGTTATCATCAATAAAAGCTATAATTTTAATATTGCTTCCTCCATCTTTTTCTATTGCTTTTTTAGCTAT
>JALWLM010000393.1 GCA_027084145.1 Crocinitomicaceae bacterium
CATCATCACTTACATCTATAGGATGAATCTCTCCTTCCTGTAAATACGCAACACTTCCTTTCCCCACCCTATGTCCTAAACCAATTAAACCAAGTGCATATAATTGAACCTGTAGAGTTACTAATGGTAGTGTTGCAACTTTTTTAGACGTCTTATACTCTCTCACCTCTACATTTTCGCCTCTATCTATTATCACATCAACCTTGCCTGTTATAGTTGAGTTCTTCTGCGGGAATTCAAGGCGATACTCCACTTCCGCAACCGCCTCAATATCGTCTAAATTATCCTTTACATATTTTAAAAGCATTTTTTCAGCACTTTTTTTCATAATATCTGCCTTGTAAGATGGTGCATATGGGAGATGAAAATCTTTGTTTATTGCATGAACTATGGCGCTATAAGGATTAAATCCACCCTTTCGGAGCTCTACGGCCCTTCTTAAGCAGTAATGAAGGGCGTTTCCATATCCCAGTTCTTCGGCTAAAGGTGCATCATAATTCCAAATATATCTCATCCTGTAGAAGTAAGGACATTTTGTGTAATCAACAATCTCTCCTGCATCATAAGTATATATCTCTTCATCTTTACTGGGTTCTCCTTCAACATTCACTTCAATAAATTCTTTGTTTGTAGGTGATATTGCTTTCAATATGCTCGGGTGATCTTGAAGAACATCTTTCAAGAAAACGCTGAGTGTGGCCTTCTTCTTTTTAGTGCGATAAAATGCACTAAGAACCAGCGTGCTTTTTGCTCGTGTAACCGCTACATAAAATAAGCGTCTTTCATCATCCATTTTTAAGTCGTATCGGTCAGCAGGGAATAAATCCCTACTTATAAGCCATATTTTTTTCTTACTCTTATATTTAGTTTCATAACAGCGGCAGTGCGAGGAAGGAAATCTTCTTTCTATGAGGGATGGAACAAACACAACGGGCCATTCCAGCCCCTTTGCCTGATGTACAGTTGTTATTTGCACAGCATCTATTCCCCTTATATCCTCACTTAATTGCTCTTCATAGGCTGTGGTAGCATACAGATTTATGTACCACATAAGTCCCTTTAGATTCGTGTTGTTCCAGTTGAGCTTATTTCCTCCAAGTCTCACGGCATTTTCATAATCGCCAAGCAAATTGCTGAACCTGCCAAGGTTGGCCATCACAGCAGCATACATTTTGTTATCTGGGTCCAAATTCTTGAAATCCAAAATGTTGAGAAGAGCGTGATACACTTCCTGGAAATTATTAAAGGATCCTCGAAGAACATTATTTTTCCAATCCTCCAGTTGTTTTTTAATGCTCTCTCTATCTTTATCCATTAGTAACCCTGTGGCAGATATCCAGTCGTCTATAGCTGAGTCCACTAACTCCTCATAGTCAAACTTATTTCCTCTGTAATCCTTGAAAAATCCATGATCATTTTCATCCTTGTAGTAAAGCCACGCAAATAATTTACCCACTGCAGTAGCTTCCTCTTTTCTAAAGAGACCTATAGTTCCTCCAACGATATATGGAATCCCCTTCTTCTTAAAAACTCTTATAAATGGATCTCCAGATGTCTTTACGCTTCTCAGCAATATGCCGAAGTCAGAGTATTGGAACCCCTTTTCATTGACTAATTTTTCAATTTGTTCAGCAATCCAGTATGCTTCCTCCTCGGGGGTTTCTGCAAGCATTACATATACATAACCATCCTCATCTTTTATGGATTTCATATGTTCAAACTTCTTATTTTCAAACTTGTCTGCAATGGTATTTCCTATGCTCACAATGTGCTTTCCGCTTCTCCTGTTTTCAGGGATTACAATAGTTTCAGCATCTGGATAAAGCTCGGTGGCAAATCTTTCAAAACACTCATCATCAGAACCTCTCCATTTTTATATGGTCTGCCGTCGCTCACCAACGATCATTATACTTGCATCTTTACCTATCAGCTTTATCAGCTCTTCCTGCGCATGATTTATATCTTGGTATTCATCCACAATAAGATGAGTTATTTTGGGCAGTTTTTCCGGCCTCTTTTTGATTTTGTTTACTGCCAAATATATTAATCTGCCGAAAGTCAGTCTATGATAGTCATCTAGCATCTGCTCGTATTTCTCTAAAACCTTATAAAATTCCGGATTTTTCTCCCTTAGTTTATCACGAGGTATAAGCTCATCGTACACAACATTGACCGCATCTACAAATTTTTTGCATTTATCAGGATAGTTTCTTCCATCTAATGAATTGACCCCAATTTCATAGCCGCGCCTCATAACAAAGGCCATCTCCTGTTTATCATCTAAAACATCATAATTGCCGTATCCAAAGTGGTCCTGCAGAAGACGTAGAGCGTAGCTGTGTATGGTTCCAACATACATCTTTCCTATCTTCGCCGCATATTCTTCCCCCATAATCTGCGTTATCTGCATGTATATACGGGATTTCATGCTCTGAGCAGCTTTCTCTGTGAATGTAAATGCCACTATCTCCTCTGGAGGAACATTTTTATAAAGGAGCAAGTACAGGATTCTGCGTGTGAGCGTTTCAGTTTTTCCAGCTCCGGCCCCTGCGAGAACTCGGATGTGTTTGCTCTCACTCATTACCGCTTTTTCCTGCGCCTCTGACAATGGCTTCTTACCATCAACCCCATTCTTTATATAATCCAATATTTTGTCGAGTGCGACTTCGCCCATTAATAGAGTAAATAAATAACATAACATAAGTTTTTCCATTAATCAAATAATATAATTATTGATGATACATTTACGCGTATCCTCCCACAACATTATTCTTATTTCTCCTGCAAATCCTC
>JALWLM010000394.1:0-5444 GCA_027084145.1 Crocinitomicaceae bacterium
ATGTATTCCCGCCCACCCTACTTGATTAATCAATACCGGATTCCCTTCTAAATTTTTCTCTACAATAGGTTCTTCCAAAAAAGTATGGGTATGTCCTCCTATAATCAGATGAATATTTTTTGTTTTTCGAGCTAAAATTCTATCAGAAATTTTATTTGATTGATATTCAAAACCTAAATGAGATAAACAGATAATCAAGTCGCATTCTTTTTCTTTTAATTCTCTTGCTTTGTCATTAGCAATTTCTACCGGATCCAGATATTTGGTTTCCCTATATTTGCTTTTAGGCACAAGCCCCTGTAACTCTACACCTACTCCAAATATTCCCACTTTAATTCCTCCCTTATTTAAAATCACCCAATCTTTTGTATGTCCATCAATAGGTGTGTTTCTAAAATCATAATTAGAACAAACAAAAGGAAAATCAGCATATTTTTTGGCTTTCACAAATCCTTTCATTCCTCCGTCGAAATCATGGTTACCCATTGTAGCAACATCATATCCCAATTTTGTCATTAGCTTCATTTCCAAAACACCTCCGAACTTATTAAAATAAGGCGTTCCTTGAAAAATATCTCCAGCATCTAATAGTAAAACATTTTCTTCTTCACTTCTAATTTGTTGAATCTTTTCAAATCTAGCTTCAACACCTCCTAAGCCGGGGTATTTAGAATGATTTTGGGGAAATGGATCGATATTAGAGTGTGTATCATTCGTATGTAAAATCGTCAAATATTTTTTTCCGGAAAACAGATGATTTCCTCTTGAGAATTGAGGAGCAAGCAAAAGACCTCCTGAAATCAAAAAAGTTTTTTTAACAAATGTTCTTCTATCCATTATTCAAATATGATACGTTGTTCATCAGTCCAAATCAAAGTGTCTTGTTTTCGTGCTTCTTCAATCATTACATCTCGCATTAATTTTCCAGTATAATACACATCTGTTTTTTTATCAAAAAAAGTCATGTTGTCCCCTCCATTCATTAGGTAATCAGAGGTTATAATTTGGACTTGATAAAAATCATTAATTTCTTTTCCTTCAAAAATAAGCTTATCATTGATTAATTTCACTCCTGCAATAGGCTCTCCTCCCCTTTCTTTTAAATAAACTCCAATCTCTTTCAAAACTGTAACCGGCAATGTCACAATAACAATCTCATTATCAAAAGGCATTAATTTAAAAATATCTCCGACTGTAACACCTCCTTGATTAATTGGACTTCTTAGCCCTCCATAATTCAGTAAACAAAAAAACAGACCTGACAAATCTAACTTTTCTTTTTGGCTATTTAAAACAACATCCGTAGCCCAATTATTGAGGGAACCATTTGGTCTGGATTTGATAAAAGTCTTTGGAGCATAAGCAATTATTTTATTCATCTCATCTTCCAAACTGTCTCTGTAAGGATTGATTATTTGAGTAATTTCATTTTGCTTTCCATTCTTTGCTTTAATTTCGAGTAATTCAGATTCAACTTCAATATGCTGAACAGAAGAGCAGGCCCAAAGACCTGCTCCTATCAAAATAACAATACCGTATTTTAATATTTTTGACACTTTTATTGAATCACCAATTTTTCTCTTACGCTTCCTTTTTCCGTATCAACTTCTATGATGTAAGTTCCCGAATTCAAATGTTCTACATCTAATTCCAATACTTTATTTTGAATTCCACTTTCTTTCATTATTAAAGTTCCTTGTATATCATAAATACGGTATCCTTTAATCAATTCTTTATTAATTTGTATATAAACTGTTTCTTTTGCAGGTATTGGGAAAATCACCAAGTTTTTAAGTAAAACTTCCTCGATTGAAGCAGTATTACATCCTGTTCCTCCTGCTAAATAACTTTCATCCGTAAAATCAATAAAACAAGCGTAATTAACAGAGTCTATAAAAGGATTTCTATTTCCTTGTAAATTATAGATATACTCATGCCTTGCAATTTCATAATTATCCGGTAAATCATTAAAATGCCATGCTCTTAACACATCTAAATCTTGTGCCGAAGACGGTGTTGTTTCATTTAGCCCAAAGCCATAACGAACAGACATATAAAAAATAGATCTTGCTGCATTTCCTTTGTGCTCATTCCTTGGTTCATAAACCAATTGTCCATTATTATCATATCCTACTTTTCCATCTAAATAAGAGAATACAGTTGAGCCTGTTACCTCTCCTAAAGGTAAATTACTTCGTGGAGAATTGGCTTGACTTAAATTCGTCGGATATAAATTATGCTGATCCGAATATTCGGGAAGTTCGGGATTGTCAGCGGGATATGTCGGCATCCATGTGTGTGCCCAAGTATGCTCTCTACTATATCCGGTTGCAGACCAATCAAAAGGATCGTCAAAAACTTTTCTTTCTCCCGTATATGCACAAATCACATAAGATTGTCCATTAGTCGTATCTCTCACCTCAAATTCATTCATCATCGTATTCTTATACATAAAGTAAGAAATCACATTATGGTTATCAATTAAATTTCTCAAATCAGTGATAAAAGTAGGTGATGATGTTGATATTCCCGAGTAATAAGTACCAATGTTTGAACCTAACGAAGTTACATTTCCCACAGCAGGAGAACTTGTTAAATAATTTTCAAATCCGTTAGACCCATTAAATGCATATACAGCAAAATAATAATTTTGATTGGCGATTACCCCTCTCGGAGTAAATGAGGTCCCCGATCCAATATAGGCAACCTTCGCATTTCCAATAATATCTCCTCTTTTATAAGTGGAACCATCCGATGGTACTCCTGTTACAGGACTTCCATTTGACCAAAGCACTATATATTGGGATGCTCCTGTACCCGCATTATATTGTCCTCCAAGTGTATATGCTTCTAATATAGGAAAAGTTAAATTACTTGGATTAGAAGTCGGTTCCGTTGCAATATTATCTGTCCCTACCCCTTCAAAATTAATGATATAAGGATTCTCGTCCGCGTCATCATTGGCTATTTCTATTGCTGCGATTTGCGTTCCTGTCGTCGTCGGGTTAAAATCAACTTGAAATGTTTGAGAAGTCCCTCCGGCAATTGTTCCTCCGGTATAAGTGGTAGAAAAAGCAGATGCATTTGGCCCTGTAAATGAGATTCCGGAGACTGTTAAATCTTGTGTTCCTAAATTTTCGATTTCCAAAGTAACCTGTGGTGTGTTACCAATAAAATAATTCGTGTTGTTTAAATAAGTTGTCCCTCCAATCAATACATTAATTTCTTTTGTTGGTGCTACATATGGCACGATATCATTCAAATCTCTAGGGACAATCTGATAATTCGCATTAAACTGCCCGACCAAACCCGTTAAAGTAATTGGCCCTGTAGGTATTGCAGTACCTGCAATATTTGTAGAACCGTTAATTCGAACATCAATTGTATTGGTTCCGTCAGTTACTTGTACCGTACTGTTTCCCGTAGCAAAATTACCTGTTTGGACAAAAGTAACATTAGGTAATTCTATTAATTGTGATTCTAAAGATTCTCCAATAACAGGTATGGTCAATTGAATAGGAGACGGTGGTGTTATCGCCTGTCCATGATTAGTTATACTTGTAATGGGCGAAATTTCCAACAATCCGGAAAAATCGGATAACTGTCCCGTTACCGTTATGCTGTCCCAACGGTTTACACTAGATATACTATTTCCATAAATAGCAATTCCGGCTGAATTATCTTGCCCGTAACGGATATTTCCGAGCTCCGAGCCATTTGTAGCGACTAACGTTACTGTTACTGTTTGTCCAATTCCATAAGTTCTGGCATCTGCCACATTTGTTTGTGCGTTTCCGTAAAAAAACGGAGTTGCAAATAATAAAATTGATAAAACTTTTTTCATTATTCTTTTTTTTTATTGTTTATTGATTAAAATTCAATTCCTAATGATACATTAAACCGAAGTCCTTGCCCCATGAAAACTCCTGCTGAATTAGCATCAAACGTTTGACTTCCAAATTGATTATTTCTTGCATCAGAGATGTATTTCGTATCTAATACATTAAACACATTTGCTCGTACATTCATTTTAAATTTTTCAAACTTAAATCGATACCCTGCATGTAAGCTCAATAAGCCGTATGAAGGTAATTTCCAAGATTCTTTTCCTCCGTTAGAACCTGTTAAACTAAACGGATCAAAATCACTGTAATACTTATCAAAATAAGTATATTTTGCTTTAATGTATGCATTTTTAACAAAAGCATAACGAACCGAAGAAGCATAAATATTTTGAGCTGAATTTCCGACATGAACTCCCTTTGCATCAAATTCTATTTGTGTTCCTACCACATCAACAATTTCTGAAGACTGCCATGTCCAATCTCCTAAAGAGATCATTCCTTCCAAAGTTAATTTTCTAGTAACTCTATAAACAGCATCAACTTCCAGTCCCATATGTAAAGCATCCATTCCCGCAACATTTGCCCGAATAAATTCTGTGGGGTCTTGTGGGTCCGGCACCTTAACTCCATAAGGAAATGGTTTGTTCTCCCAAATGGTATAATAAGCATTTAAATTTCCACTAAATTTCTCACTTCTAAACCCGTAACCAATCTCAAATGCATAGATTTTTTCATTTTCTATAATCTCAAAAAATTCATTGGTATTATTATCTACCACATTACTAAACTGTGGTGTTCTATTAAGATACCCTGTATTGAAAAAAACATTATTCCTTTCATCAATATTGAAATTGGCTCCCATTTTAAAAGTTCCACCATAAAGCCATTTCCATCCTGTATCATAATATTTCAAACCTTCGGATGAAGCATTATATTCCTTTCCATTGTAAACAATGGTATCCTTATACCCTATTCGAAGAATCGTATCACCAAGATCTAATACTTTCTTCTGGAAATAATCTACTCCTCTATATCCTTGAACAACCCCCGAAAGATTGATAAAAGCAGACCAACGACCTCTTTTGTATTCTGCCTGCCCGAAACCTCCTGCCCATTGAACAAAACCATCTCTGTGATTTTGATATGGCTTATTCGGAGCAGCAATTTTATCACCTTCTACTTTCATTGGAGATTCTGCATTCTCATTTGCCATGTTTACATAATAATCTCCTCCTAACAAATCAACTATTTCGGTATAATGAGTTCCTTTATACCATCGATAATCCAATCCTCCTGCTGTTTTCCAATAATCGTTGACTTTATAATCAAATTGAGAAAGTCCCCCTACCCATAAATGATTATTCATGGAAGCAGAAAGAATTTGTGTTGATTTTAGCAATGTTGGATGATAAGCAGCATCAACAGCCGGATAGGTTGTGCCAAAAAGTGTCACCCATTGATTGTTATAAATAATTTGATCCCAATCAATTAAAAAATTAGAATCTCGAACAATGGTCGATGAAGACCCGAAATAACGCTGTCCTCCTCCTTTCCCTATGGAAGTATATAAAATGTTAGACCAAGAAAGTTTTTCATTGA
>JALWLM010000394.1:5454-11718 GCA_027084145.1 Crocinitomicaceae bacterium
CTTTTAATGTAATTTGCGGTTTATGATAAAAATTTACTCTTTCATTTTTAATCACTTTTTCTCCTGTTTCTCTATCTGTTACCCAACCCCAATGTTGATTAAATCGACGACCTAAATCCATCATGGTTGAATCAAAGTCCGTGACTCCTATACGCTGAGCATATTCAGCATCCCAATACTCTACTTGTTGTGAGTACGGTCGCTGCCCATGACTTTGCGGAGCTCCGAATCCACTCAAAGAAAGCACGTGTTTTCCTATCTTTTTTTGTACTTTCAAATAATAGAAGAATCCTTTCGTCCATAATGCATCTACCCAACCGTTCCCGTGTTTAAAGGATCCTGCTGCTAAAACACCCCATCCGTTCTTTAATGTTCCCGATTTATAGGAAAGTGATGTTCTTAAAAAATGTCCCGTCCCATACTCTTGCCGAATTTTAATTTGTCTTTTCCCTCCTGTATTCAACGTTAAAATGTTCATGGTTCCTCCAACGGAAGGTAAAGCTAGTTTAGTAGCTCCAAGCCCTCTTTGCACTTGAATTTGAGACGTAATCATATCCAATCCAAACCAGTTAGACCAATAAACCCATCCGTTTTCCATATCATTTACAGGGACTCCGTCAATTAACATCCCCACATTTCTTTGACTAAATCCTCGAATGGTCACCCTTGCATCTCCATCACCTCCTCCTGTTTGTGTTGCATGTACTCCCGGTTTAGAATTCAAAATCATCGGGAGATCTTGTGACCCCAACTCTTCGGTGATTTCTTTAGCGCCAATCGTTGATACCGCTACCGGTGTTTCTCTGTCTTTTGCTACATTTCCTACAACCTCTACTTCTTCTAAATCTTGTATATCTCCAAGAAATACATCATGAATAACAACCGCTCGATTGATATCAATTTGATAAAACATGGTATCAAATGAAAGCATCACTACCTTCATTTCATATTTCCCATAGGGAACATTTTTAATCTCATATATTCCGTCAAAATCAGATAAAGCCCGATAATTACCGGGGGTTAAAAATACCTTAGCTCCAATGATAGGTTCTTTCGTTGAATTATCCCTAACAATACCTTTAACTGTTCCTTTTTGAGCAAAAACTCCTCCATTCAAAAAAAGAAGAAAAAGAAAAAAGAAAGTAATAATTTTCATGTTAATTAAGTTTCTTAGAGAAAAAAGACCGACAAATATTATGTCGATCTTTTTTATTCTTAATTATAGTCTTTATTCCATTTATTTAATGATTACACGACGAACTATCGTTGTTCCGTCATTTCCATGAATCCGAACGAAGAATAATCCCCGATTGTTTTCATCCATGGAAATCTTAGTTAATCCATTTGCCTTAACTGTTTTAATTATTTGTCCTAAAGAATTTAAGACTTCTATTCTAGCTCCGTCTAAAGTTCCGTTAACATAAAATTCTCCTTTATTTGGATTGGGAAATACAGTAACCTGCTGAATAGACGCTTCCTCTACTCCCGCAGTATTACAATCACAATTATGCGTTCCTAAAGACGCCCAGTTTCCGTACAATTGCGTTCCTATATATATTACAGGTGGAATAGAGTCGTATTCTCCAAGCGGATTGAAATAACTAATTAAAGGATCAGTTACTCCTTGTTTTATTGTGCTTTTACGAATTAAAGAGTGATCTTTTGTAACTACCGCCCCTGCATTAACATACGGAAAATCAGCAGTCCATCCTGTCCCGGGATCTTCCCCTATTTTCCCGAAAATATCTACCGCTACTGCACCGGCTATATCATTAATTGTTCCTTTAGCCAAGACTACTGCATCATTTCCATTAAAATACATTGCATTTGAAACGTTGTAATCAGGACAATAAAAACCATCCGCTTTAGCTTGTAATGAATCCCAAACCGGTGCGTTTTGCCCTGTTCCATTAGGATCCAGTTTTTCCAATACCGCAACATAAACCCCTTTAGCAGGAATAGTCCCTGTTAATTGAACTGCATTTTGAGTTGTTGCCGTACTGCTCCCATTGGAATAACGAATAATCATATATTGACTTAAATCAATACTCGAAGAAGTTGGGTTGTAAATTTCTAAGGCCTTATTATTAGACCATCCCTCAACATATTCGGAGATAAATAACTCTGAGCAATCTTGCCCATAAGACATTGCTGAAGTAAAAACAGCTAAAGAAAATAATATTTTTTTCATAGGTTCAGTTTTTTTATGTTATAATTATGTAACAAATATACATTAAAAACAAACATCTACATAATCTTTTTTATTAACATTCATCTATTTTCCTCTCAAAAAAGTTGGTACATTTGTTGGAAATAATGAATCCGTATTTTTAATAATTTTTAAATGAAACTATAATGATTAAACGTTTTACCTCCTTATCTGTTTTTATTTTATTTTTCAATTTTTCATTGGTCCTTGCACAAGAAATCACTGTCGAAAAAATATGGAAAAATTATGAATTTGTTGATTACGGGGTAGAAGGATTCCGTTCTATGAATGATGGAAATTATTATTCTAAACTATCTTCCATTGATGGAAAAAAAGGAATTACCAAGCATCATTTCGTAAAAAATAAGAAAGAAATAATTCTTCACCCTAAATATCTGAAAGGAATTCATATTGAAAATTATTCTTTTAATCGTGATGAAAGTAAAATACTTATAAAGACGAATATTACTCCGATTTACAGGCATAGCTATACTGCTATTTATTACCTATTCGACTTAAAGACAAAGACCATTAAAGCTTTGGATGAAAAACATTCACCTCAAACACTTGCAGAATATTCTCCCGACGGAAAAAAAGTATCCTACATCCATGAAAACAACTTATACATTAAAGATATTGCCAGTGGGGAAATAACACAAATAACCAATGACGGCAAAAAAAATGAAATGATTAACGGTACAACGGATTGGGTATATGAAGAAGAGTTCGGATTTATTAAAGCATATGGATGGGCTCCGGACAGTAAACATATTGCTTATTTAAAATTTAATGAAAAACATGTTAAGGAGTTTACAATGATTTATTTTAATGATTTGTATCCCGAACCCTATACATTCAAATACCCAAAAGCAGGAGATGATAATTCTATTGTAACCTTACATTTATTTTCTCTCGACAAAAATAAAACTCAAGAAATTACCCTTGAAGATTATGAGTATATTCCTCGATTAAAATGGTCTGACAAAGACAATGAATTAATTGTACAAACTCTAAATCGTCATCAAAACTTTTTAAAATATCACCTGATTAAAATTACAGATGAAAATCAAATCACCCAAGGTGTTTTCTATTCTGAAAAATCAGATACTTACATTGATATTGATGATAACTTACGTATTCTTAATGACGGAAAACATATTCTCCGAACAAGTGATAAAGATGGTTTCACCCATATCTATCGGCTATCTTTTACAGGAGAACAAAAACAAATTACCAAAGGAGAATGGGATGTTATTGAACTTTTGGGCATTGATGATAAAAACGAATACATTTATTATACATCTTCTGAAAATGGCGCTATCAATAAAAGTTTATATAAAATCACCATTGAAGGAAAAAAGAAACAGTGCATCGGCAAAAAAGAAGGATATACGGACGCTTCTTTTTCTAACGGTATGAAGTATTTCATAAAAACTTACTCCGATGCCAATACTCCCCCTGATATTTCTCTTTGCAATAACAATGGTAAAGAAATAAAAACTTTAGAAGATAATTCTCATTTAAAACAAAAATTAAAAAAATACAAACTATCCCCAAAAGAGTTCTTCACATTAAATGGTGCTGAAACTCCTTTAAATGCATGGATAATCAAACCTCTTCAATTTGACTCAAGCAAACAATACCCTGTGTATATTAATATTTATGGGGGACCGGGGCATAATACCGTTACGAATCAGTGGGGTGGTTTTAATTATATGTATCATCAATTACTGGCTCAGAAAGGATATATTGTGGTTTCCGTTGACCCTAGAGGTACCATGTATAGAGGGCGGGATTTTAAAAAATCAACTTATTTACAACTTGGAAAATTAGAGCTGGAAGATTTCATCCATATTGCTAAGGAACTGGGTAAACTTCCTTTCATTGACCGTAAAAGAATTGGAATCATGGGATGGAGTTATGGTGGTTTTATGACTTCATTAGCGATGACCAAAGGAGCAGATTATTTTAAAATGGGAATTGCCGTAGCTCCTGTCACCAACTGGCGTTTTTATGATAACATTTATACAGAAAGATTTATGCGTACTCCTAAAGAAAATGAAAAAGGTTACGATGATAATTCACCGCTCAATCATGCCCGAAAATTAAAAGGAAAATATCTTCTTATTCATGGTTCGGGGGATGATAATGTTCATTATCAGAATACGATGGAGATGATAAAAAACTTAGTAAAATACGACAAACAATTTGACTTATTTATTTACCCCAATAAAAACCATGGAATTTACGGAGGAAATACACGTAATCATTTATACAAAATGATGCTCGAATATACGTTGAAAAATCTATAAAAATATCGAATTTTACACTTGGTTAATTCACTAATTTTATTATCTTTACGCGTCGTTTAATTTATTCACCACAAAAATCATACAAAATAAAAAATGAGTACAGACATTGCAAAAATCGAACTAGAAGGAAAGAGTTATGAATTACCGATTGTTATCGGAACAGAAAATGAAAAAGCAATTGATATTGCTAAATTAAGAGCACAAACAAAATACATAACACTTGATCCGGGTTTTAAAAATACGGGGAGTACGAAAAGCGCAATTACATACTTAGATGGTGAAAATGGTGTCTTAAGATATAGAGGATATCCGATAGAACAATTAGCAGAAAACGCAAGTTTTTTAGAAGTCGCTTATTTATTAATATACGGAGAATTACCTACCAAAGAACAATATGATGAATTTATAGCTTCTATTACCAATCATACTTTGGTTCATGAAGACATGAAACAATTCTTTGAAGCATACCCCCCAAAGGCACATCCTATGGGTGTTCTATCTTCTATGGTTTGCTCTCTTTCTACATTCTATCCGGAATCTCTTGATCCGGATAGAGATGAAAACGCAGTAAACTTAACAATACACCGACTTATTGCCAAGTTACCAACACTTGCTGCTTGGTCGTACAAAAATAAAATGAGACACCCTTTCATGTATCCCAATAACAATTTGGATTACTGTGAAAATTTCTTACATATGATGTTCGCAATGCCTACCTCTGAATACAAAGTAGATCCGGTTGTTGCTTCAGCTTTAAATAAACTATTAATTCTACATGCAGATCATGAACAAAATTGTTCAACTTCAACCGTTAGAATTGTAGGTTCTTCTCATGCTAATTTATACGCTTCTATTTCTGCAGGAATCTCTGCACTTTGGGGGCCTCTTCATGGAGGAGCAAACCAAGCGGTTATTGAAATGCTTGAACAAATTAATGCGGATGGTGGAGATGTAGATAAATGGGTGGAAAAAGCAAAAGATAAAAATGACCCATTCCGATTAATGGGATTTGGTCACCGTGTTTATAAAAACTTTGATCCTAGAGCTAAAATCATTAAAAAAGCTTGTGACGAAATACTTAACAAACTTGGAATTGACGATCCACTACTTGAGGTTGCTAAAAAGTTAGAAGCCGTTGCCTTAGAAGATGAATACTTTAAAGCACGAAATTTATATCCAAATGTGGACTTCTATTCAGGAATTATTTATAAGGCAATTGGTATTCCTACCGAAATGTTTACCGTGATGTTTGCTATTGGACGCTTACCAGGATGGATTGCTCAATGGAAAGAAATGAGAGAAAATAATGAACCGATTGGTCGTCCTCGCCAAATATACATAGGAGAAAATGAAAGAGATTTTATACCTATGGCTAGAAGATAAAATCTTTTAATTCAATAAAAAGGACAGCTTAAAACTGTCCTTTTTTATTTACTATTTATTCTCCTTTATTTTTCTTCGATCCTGAGTAAATCTCATAACACCGGAAAGAACATTCCAAACTTCCGTTAAAAACTTTCTTTTTCTTTGAAGGTCGTAAACCAATATGCTTGAATGCATCCATATTTGAAGAAATAATCCAACATGTCCATCCCTGCATTTTATGTTTCATCCAATTCCCTATATTTTCATATAATTCTTCAATATCCATTGTTTAACACCTCCTCCCATTTCTGTATTTCTTCTTTTAGAGTTTCTATGTTCCTACATTCTGATTCCATATGTTGTAATTCGGATTTGATT
>JALWLM010000395.1 GCA_027084145.1 Crocinitomicaceae bacterium
ACAATATCCCCCATGTATTCTTCAGGTGTTACTACTTCCAACTTCATTATTGGTTCTAATAGTTGTGGGCCACAATTCTTAACTGCATTTCTAAATGCCATTTTAGCACAAGTTTCGAAAGACAATGAATCTGAATCGACAGCATGGAAAGATCCATCTACTAATTCTACAACCATTGAGTCTATAGGGAAACCTGCTAACACACCATTTTGCATGGAATCTTTAAATCCTTTTTCTACTGAAGGAATATATTCTTTTGGAATATTACCTCCTTTAATTGAGTTAATAAACTCAAGACCTTTCTTTTCAGGATCTGTTTGTGGTGAAATTTTAACAACAATATCCGCAAATTTACCTCTACCACCTGTTTGTTTCTTATAAACTTCTCTGTGATCTACGGATTTAGTTATATTTTCTTTGTATGCTACTTGAGGTTCTCCGATATTAACCTCTACTTTAAATTCTCTTTTCAATCGATCTATTAAGATATCCAAGTGAAGCTCACCCATTCCTCTTATAATCGTTTGTCCTGAAGCTTCATCTGTATGTACTTGGAAAGTAGGATCTTCTTCCGCAAGTTTACTTAATCCTACCCCTAGTTTATCCATATCAGCCTGAGTTTTAGGTTCAATTGCTATACCAATAACCGGCTCAGGGAAATCCATTGATTCGAGTACAATCTTGTGTTTTTCATCACATAAAGTATCTCCTGTACGGATATCTTTAAACCCTACACCTGCACCAATATCCCCTGCTTCCAATTCCGTAATTGGATTTTGTTTATTTGAGTGCATTTGGAATAGTCTAGATACTCTTTCTTTCTTATTTGAACGTGTATTAAACACATAAGAACCCGCATCTATTTTTCCTGAATAACATCTGATGAAGCAAAGACGTCCAACAAAAGGATCTGTTGCAATTTTAAATGCTAATGCACAAGTTGGCTCTTCCGGAGACGGCTTTCTAACAACAGTTTCTCCTGTATCCGGATTGATCCCTTCTATTGCATCCATATCCAATGGAGAAGGCATAAATGCCATTACTGCATCTAACATTGTTTGAACACCTTTGTTTTTAAAGGCTGAACCACAAAGCACCGGTTGAATAGTCATGTTGATTGTAGCTGTACGAATCGCCTTCATGACATCATCAGTTGTAATGGAATCAGAATCTTCAAAGAACTTCTCCATCAATGCATCATCTGATTCTGCAACCGCTTCAATTAATTTATCTCTGTATTCATTTACTGTATCTAATAAATCTTCCGGAATTTCAACTTCTTCATAAGTCATTCCCATATCATGTTCATTCCATACAATTCCTTTCATTGTAA
Source organism: Crocinitomicaceae bacterium (assembly GCA_027084145.1). Classification (GTDB taxonomy): domain Bacteria; phylum Bacteroidota; class Bacteroidia; order Flavobacteriales_D; family Crocinitomicaceae; genus UBA4466. Next base: position 1,334 of record JALWLM010000395.1, read on the forward strand.
TTAAGTCTACAACTCCTTTAAAATCATCTTCAGAACCGATAGGAACTTGTAATGGAACCGGATTACCTCCCAGTCTTTCTTTAATCTCTGAAACCGTTTTGAAAAAATCAGCTCCAATTCTATCCATTTTATTAATGAAACATAGGCGTGGAACCTTATACTTATCCGCTTGTCTCCAAACAGTTTCTGATTGAGGTTCTACCCCTGAAGAAGCACAGAATAAAGCTACTGCACCATCCAATACCCTCAAAGAACGTTCTACCTCTACCGTAAAGTCAACGTGCCCCGGAGTATCGATAATATTCATTCTATACTCTTTTCCATTGTATTTCCAAAAACAAGTAGTTGCAGCTGATGTAATTGTAATACCTCTTTCTTGCTCCTGCTCCATCCAGTCCATTGTAGCTGCACCATCATGAACTTCTCCTATTTTATGTGAAATACCTGTATAATATAAAATACGCTCCGTTGTTGTGGTTTTACCGGCATCAACGTGCGCCATAATCCCAATGTTTCTTGTGTAATTTAAATCTCTCTTTGCCATTTTTCTTAGAATCTAAAATGTGAAAAGGCTTTATTTGCTTCAGCCATTCTTAATGTATCTTCTTTTTTCTTATATGCCGCTCCTTCCTCTTTAGAAGCTGCTATAATCTCATACGCTAGCTTTTGAGCCATTGTTTTTTCATTTCTCTTTCTAGCATACCCGATTAACCACTTCATTGCTAATGATTGCTTTCTAGACTCTCTTACCGGTGTAGGAATTTGGAAAGTTGCCCCTCCTATTCTTCTACTTTTCACCTCTACGCTAGGGGTAACATTTTCTAATGCTTTTTTCCAAACATCTAAAGCCGGAGTTTCTTCCACTTTTTCTCCTACTATATCTAACGCATCATAAAAAATCTTAAACGCTAAACTTTTCTTCCCATCCCACATAATGTTATTAACAAACTTTGTTACTTGAACATCATTAAACTTCGGATCAGGAAGTATTCTTATTTTTTTTGCTTTTCTTCTTCTCATCTTCTTATTGTCTTAATAAGGTTATTTTTTCTTTGGTCGCTTTGTTCCGTACTTTGAACGTCTTTGAGTTCTACCTTCCACTCCTGCTGTATCCTCTGCTCCTCTCACAATGTGATAACGAACTCCAGGTAAATCTTTTACTCTTCCTCCTCTTACTAATACTAAAGAGTGTTCTTGAAGATTATGTCCTTCTCCACCTATATAAGCGTTAACTTCTTTTCCGTTTGTTAAACGTACTCTGGCGACCTTTCGCATAGCCGAATTCGGCTTCTTAGGTGTAGTGGTGTAAACTCTTACACATACTCCTTTACGCTGGGGACAAGAATCTAGTGCTGCAGACTTACTTTTCTTGACCACCGCTTTTCTCCCTTTGCGAACTAATTGTTGAATAGTTGGCATAAAAATACTTTGTTTTTATTAGTTAAAAAATATAAC
>JALWLM010000396.1 GCA_027084145.1 Crocinitomicaceae bacterium
CTCTATTTTCTGTAGCAAGATTTACTTTATAAGTAGGTCCTATTGGTCTGTATCCAAGAGAAATACCGAATTCAAACTCCACATTTTCAAATTCTAAAATAACAGGGTTTTCCTCTTCTATTCTAGAATCAATATAAACATTAGCTTCATCTCCCGAACATACTCCTCCAATTAAAGGCAAATTGCTCTCTTTAACTCTTTGACATACGCATTCATTTTCTTTATAAGGCATAAATATCATATGTAATTTATCATTTTCGAGTTCTTTTAAATTTTTATTTAATTTTATATTTATTTTACCTTTATTCTCAAATTTAATAAAAAGTGCTGTGACCCCGTTATTTATTTCTTTATTTGCAAAAGCGTTGATAGCGTTAAATGCAAGATAATTTTTTGTTTTAAATATTCTGTTTATTGTTGGGTTAATATCATATTTGTTAAATGTAGGAGAAATGGCAAAAATTATAAAGTCAAAATCTTTTAAAAAATAGTCATTTTTAAATTTTAAGAATATTTCTTCTAATGCTAGAAAAAGCGTTTCATTATTAGAACAATAAATTCTTGATATCATATTTTACCCCCGTTAATATAAAGCTCATTGACTTCATTTGTATGAAGTATTATTTGTAAAGGTATTATATCTAAATTATTGACACTTTCAGGGAGTTTAAAGGTAATTAAATCTGCATCTTTTCCTATTTCAATACTTCCGTTATTTAAATTAAGCTCTTTTGCTGCATTTACAGTAACGGCTTTTAAGAGATCTTTTGCCAGATATTTTGGATGCAGGTCTGTTTGTATCAGTAAAGCTGCTCTTATTTCTTTAAAAAGATTTAAGGAATAATTTGAACTAAGACCGTCTGTCGCCACGGAATAATCGATTTTATAATTTTTTACTTTTTCTAGATCAAGTTTCCCTACATTTAAAAGTCTGTTTGATACGGGACAGTGGGCAATCTTAGCATCTATTTCGCTTATTTTTTCAAGCTCTTTTTCATTTGCATATACGCAGTGAATAAAAGTAGTGTTTGTATTTTTAAATTTTTCTATAAATTCCAGAGGTTTTATTAAAGGTTTTGCATTTTTAAAATGTTTTTCAAAAAAGAGTTTAAAAGGTCCTTCTCCTTTATCAAGCCAGCTTCTTTCTGCCGGGCTTTCCATAAAATGCGCCTGAATGGGAAGCTTTTTTTCTTTTGCTATTTGAATAATTTTATCCATTAAAATAGGATGTACGGAATAAGGGGAATGGATAGAAACGGCAGGTTTGAAGTTCTCATTTTCTAATGAAAGAGATTCATCAAGCCTGTTTAAAAAATCCTGATACATAGCATCAACAACCGCTGGATTTGTGCCTATTATTTCATTAAAATAGACCACTTTTAAAGGAGAATGTTTTAAATATTTTAAATCATTTCCACTTGAACTTATTTCTCCAAAAGCACAAATACCGCTTTTTTTCATCTCTTCGATGGCTTTTTTGTAACAATCCCCTTTGCAGGAGAGAAAAAGCTCTTCTCTTTTATCTATTACACTCTCAAGCCATGTTATAAAATCACCATATATTAAAGATGTTTTATTTGCACTGAATTCTAAGTGGGTATGGGTGTTTATGAGAGCTGGCATAAGAACTGAATTTTTTCCCAGATATATACTTTTGCCTGGAAGATTGTAGCCTATTTCTTTAATTTTTTTATCAAACAAAACTTCTGCATTTAATAAAATTTCATAGTTTTTATTCATTGTGACAACATAATCGGCTTTTAATTTAATCAAATTGATTCCTTTTTTATGATATTAAGCAAAATTTATGCCAAAATTTTAGTAAAATTACAAGAAAAAAAGGAGATTCTTATGAAAATAAAAGTAATACACGGACCAAATCTTAATATGTTAGGTATTAGAGAACCTAATATTTACGGACCTATGAAACTTGAGGATATTAATAAAAATATGGAAAATTTTGCAAAACAAAACGGGTTTGAAATTGAATTTTTTCAATCAAATCACGAAGGTGATATTGTTGATGCTATTCAAGAGTCTATAACAGATGGGACAGGGGGAATTATTATTAATCCTGCGGCGTTAACTCATACATCTATTGCCATAAGAGATGCTCTTACAGCTGTAAAACTTCCGGCTATTGAAGTGCATATTAGCAACATTGCGGCAAGAGAAGAGTTTAGACATAAATCTTTAATTTCACCGGTTGTGGCAGGTACTATTACAGGTTTTGGACCTTTTAGTTATCATTTGGGATTAATTTCAATGATTCAAATTTTAAACGAATTACAACAGGCACAAGCGGCTCAGGCTCAAGGACAAAATCAGTAATGAATTACATTTTAAACGGAGAAAATGAAATTTATTATGAGTGCGGTTGGAGCAGTGACAATGCTCTTTTTTTATCTTTAAACGGTGAAAAATTTGTTATTACTGATTCAAGATATACGCTTGATGCAAAAGAAAATGCAAAAGCCGAGGTTATAGAAGCCAGGGATTTAGTAAAAAAAGCAAGAGAAATTATTTTAAAAAAGAGAATTAAAAAATTAAAAATAGATTTTAAAAACTGGCCTAAAGAGAATATAGACAGACTCTCTTTGGCGGTTTTTTTACAAAATGTTCCCGATTTTTCTTTTAAAAAGCGTTTAATTAAAACAGAAGAAGAGCTTGAAATTATAAAAAAATCGGTAAAAAAAGGCGCTAAGGCTTTTGATGAGTTTGCCAAGGTTATAGAAACAGGAATTGATGAATATGAGCTTAGTTTTAGATTTAAAGAAAAACTTACAA
>JALWLM010000397.1 GCA_027084145.1 Crocinitomicaceae bacterium
CCTTTACTATAGAGCATTTTCGAGCATATATTCGTGTCAAGTTATAATGACAAAGCATTTGTAATTTATTAATTACTTGATATTGTCTATTTTTCCATTCATCTTCAAAAATGGTAAGTAACTGAATATTCTGTTCTTTGCATTTTTTCCATTTATTATGATGATACCATTTATCTTTTCCTTGTTGCTCTGAATGCCAATATAAACCACAATATTCAATTGCTAAATTATGTGACGGAATGAATATGTCTAATTCAAATGGAGCAATTGTTGTTCTATTCTTTGCAAGTGTTTTAATACCCAACGATTCAATAAAACAATTTATTTCTTTTTCGGCAGCAGATTGATTAAAATATAAAATTTTTATATTGTGTTTTTTATGTAATTGCTTATTGTAGTAGGATCAACTTGTATATTATCTGCAATAGAATTTAAAGTTAATTTTTTATTGTGATGTTGATTTAATAGCCATTCTTTATCTTCAAGCAATTTTAATATATTTGACGATAATTTTCGTTGAGATATATGAGGAACTCCGTATTTACGAAGACAAGTTTTTTTGTATAATTCTGATTTATATTGAATACATCCAGCTCCTTTTAAATGACTTTATAATAATTGTTCAAATTTACCATGAATTGGACATATGACAGGAATGGTATCAGTAGTATTATAATTTATTTTCCACAACGAATAATCGTATTTGTTGTTGTGAATTTTAGCTGCTTTTGTTTTAAAGTAATCAATGCTTTTTTTATTTGATAATCCTTTAGTAATATTTCTGCACGGTGGACATCCTGAGTGTGATATATGGCTATTTAATAATTGTTTAAACTCACCATGAATTGGACATCCAATTATTACTAAATCATGTCTTTTTGTGTTAGCATTCCATTTAGAATAATCATATTTGTTATTATGTATATTGTGACATACTTTTTTAAAATAATCTAATCCTTTACGGCGTCCTGATGAAATTTTTTGTTTTCCACATTTAGAACACCCACGTCCTTGTAGGTGATCATTCCATCTTTGATTAAAGCGTCCATGTATATCACATATAATTGTAACAATATCAACAGTTCGAATAACATCAGGCAACAATTGATAATCATATTTGTTATTGTGTCGTTCTACTGCTGTTTCTATATGTTGAGCTCTACTTTTCCTCGGCATTTAATGATGCTTTTATTTGACGCTTTTTCTTTGCACTTATCTGGGGTGATATATCTTCATCTTCTGCATCAGTATCTATTGACAAGAATTGATGACATTTTGATTCACATTTTAAAAGAACGTCCGGTGCATATTGATTAAAATCTTTGGAAAAAAACGATTTTTCAATGCCATCAATCATATACCGGGAACCTTTCTTTTTAACAATATCTAAATCAACCGCAACTTCCAACAATCCATTATATGGATCCATTCCTTCATCGTATGGAACTTCTATTGTTACTGTTTGAAATGGTTTTGTAAAACGAGTTTTATATCCTTCACATTTCATTCGAATCCCTGTTACTTCTCTTGAACCTGTTTCTTTTAATTTTAATTTAGTTAAAAGAGTTATTTGAGATAACGAATATTTAACAGCATCACTTACGACCCATTTACAATCTGCAAACATATCTTGATTTTGATATACCTGAGCAGTTACAATCATAGACAAATTATGATTTTTTATCGCCTGAACAAATTGTCTCAAAAGCGACTTTAATTGTTTGTTCTTTTGTCCCATATCTCCTTTTGTAATTCCTTTATCGAATTGATCAGATTCTGTTTCTGTCATTAGCATATCGAGACTATCAATTACGAATAACACTTGTGGTGCATCTTCATCATCTTTGTCATATTCTTCATTATATGCTGTAATAAATGAAGATATAACTTTTTTTACTGATGGGATCGTGTCTACCGCAAAATAATTATAATTTTTTGTAACGTCAACTCCAATTGCATTTACAAAATTATCATCTAATGCATTTTCTGAATCAAGAACTACAATATGCGCTCCTTGTTTTTGAGCTTCTCTCATTGCATTGCAAACTAAGAAACTTTTACCTGCTCCGCTTGGTCCAGTAAAACAAGTTATTCGGCCTTGGGGAATTCCTTTTAGAAAGCTACCTGATATAATTTTATTAAGAACATAATTACCGGTTGAGTACCAATACCGGGGTGGTTGAGATGCCCCGGTATTGATACCAGCTTTTTCAAGGTCTTTGGTTACATTTTTAAGAAAACCTAAAGACATTTTTTCTCCTTAGTTATTTTTATTTTTGCGACGATTTCGAATATTAGCTAAAATTTGATCAGCTTCGTCTTCGTGTTGGTCATCTGTCGAGACTGTCGAGCTAGAAACACTAACTGTATCTGTAATATTATCTTCAGTTGATTCATTAACAGTTGTGTTAGTGGAAACAATCGGATCAGTATCATATGATCCTCCTGAAAGTGCTGCTTCAAGCATACTTTCCACCTTATCAATTCCTGGATGGGGCGGTAGTAATGTTTCAAGGTCAACCATCTGATCTTCAACTTCCGCAATTTCATCGGGAGTTAAGTCTGATGTTTTACGGGCGAATTTCGAACCAATTGCGTAGTTGTCATAATCTCCTTGGTGAATTTTTTTAATAATAAAATTACAACCATTTTGATATGCAAACGGAACTTCGTCTAATTCACCACTTTCAAAAACTTCTTTAATAATATTAAATAGTTGATATCCGAGAGCAACAAATCTTACTTTCCCTTCGTGAGTTTCTCCAGTTTCGTCATTAGGAGGA
>JALWLM010000398.1 GCA_027084145.1 Crocinitomicaceae bacterium
GAAAAGGTGACTACTAATTCAAGAAAATGTTTTGAAGAAATTGCTTATTTAGATAATGAAAAAAGAAAAAAATATCTCGCGAAAATAGCGGTTGTGAATTTAAAAAAGGTTTCCGGAAGCGCCAGTTCTCATATGTCCGAAATTTTTAATTATGCAAACGAAGACAAGGATTTTTTAATAGAACAGATTGAACTCTATTCTCCGAATGTAATTATTTGTTGCGGCACAGGAGAAATTGTCAAAAAACTCGGATTAATTAAGGGTTTCAATAAATGGGAAACGACACCTAAACAAATTCAATTTTTTAAAAATGATAGCCTAATCTTAATTGATTATTTTCATCCTCAGGCCAGAATAGGAAAAGAAAAACTTTATAATGATTTAATTGAGGCATATCTTGAAATAATAAACAATTAAGTCTTGATAGTTTTCGCTTCTTAAAAGGGAATTTCTTACTCATTTTTCCCTTTATTCAAAATGAACTTTTTCTCCAATGTTTCAATTACAAAATTGTTTCTTTCGAGATTTTTTAATTTGAAGAGCAACATTTTTCTGTAAAATCCAGTCTCTTTTCTGGACATCTGTTTTACTGCCTCACAATTATTAGAATATTTTTCGCAAAACTCTAAAATTTGCGCTTTCTTCATTTCACGGTTGTTGCTTAAATAATGCGACATTCTCAGCAATAAACGTTCCTCTCTTATTAAAATTGACTTTGCGAGTTTTTCGGCTTCTTTAATTAAGTTTTTTGCAATTGCATCGACTTTATTTTCATTTACCGTTAGTTGCGGATCGAAATCTTTAAAACCGCTTTGTAGTTTTGCAGGTAAATTACACATTCCGTTATATTTAATCATTTTGTTCACAAATTCAGAAACCGTTTCTAAGTCATTTTGAGAACCAGCAGTAAAATCTTCCTCGCCAAAAACCAATTTCTCTGCGGTTTGTCCTGCGATTAGCACCGCTAAATGGTTTATTATATCTCTTTTTCTGAAAAATTCTTTGTTGTATTGGGAAAAAGTAAATCCCCCTTTCTCTCTGTCGGAAGTTACGGAATAAATTACGCTTGGGATTGAATACATTAAGAAAATAGAGGCAATTGCGTGACCGCTTTCGTGAACGGCAACAATTGCTTGCATATCGTCTTTTTTGTTTTTACGCAAGTTTTCCAATTTTAGTAAAACGTTTAGTTGGCGTTCTAAAATAATTTCGTTTTTGTAAAAATATTCAACTAATATTTTTTTCTTCAATGCTCTAAATCTAATTTTATTCACGTTTAGTTTCTTAAAATAGATTTTTGTAACCACATCACTAAGATTTGCCACAATAAGATTATTAATTGTTGAAAGAATTGGTCTTGCTCCTTGCGTCGGATAAACTCCTTCCTTGTATATTAAATCAATAATTGATTGTGAAAATTCCAAGTTTATTCCTTGTTTTTCATAAAACTGCTCGGATATTTTAGCAAGATTCATTTTAATAATTTGATAAAATGTTTTAGTGTTAAATGCGGGATAAATAACGTGAGTATTTCCAAGACGAGAAATTTGTTCGTTCCTAAACCGCTTTTGTAATGCCTTTTTAATAGTTGTTATTTGTATTTTTAGCGAATCCTCGTAAAAACTATCTGGCGATATGTCGGCGTTTAAATTTTTGCTCATTTTGTAAGCTTCATCTAAATTTCCAACGACAAAAATCAATGACTTTGAAAAATCGTAAGTTACTGGTTTAACCGCTTTATTTAACATCTCTCTTAAAATTTTATGAAGTTCGGAAACGCTTGTTTCATTTATATTTTCAAGCAATTCGTTTATTTTGAAATATATTGCTGGCATAAATAGAAAAATTTGATTTAACAATTCATCCGATATCTGAAACTTGTTTGTCTTATATTTATTTTCATTTGACTCCTCTTGAGTTGTCGAAGTTTTTTCGTTGTTATCAAAGTTGGCTAAGTATATATTAATTTCATTTATCTGTTCTTTGATAAGTGAAACAAATTCATTATCAACTTTTCCTCTGTATTTCCCAGTATCCAAAAATTCCCACAAATAACTATAATTATTACTAGGGTAATATAATTCGTCTCCATCATCATTCACGGTTCTGGTACTCTGAAATTCATCAAATAAAAAACAAATTCTTTTTTTATCGATATTTACTTTGTGATATACAGATAAAATTTTCTCAAATTTTTCTTCGTTATAATCAACGTGAAGAAAGCTTTCCGAAATATTCAAATATTCTACAAGTTTATAAATAAGACTTGTTTTTCCTGTGCCTGTTAATCCCCACAGATTTATTATAACCGGTTTTTCTTGAAATTCATTAAACAAATACCAAGAACTAACTGTATTTATTATTTCGTCAATAACGAAGTTATAAAACAACACACACTTTGTGAAATTTTGTAATGAGGGGAAAAGAGCGCAAAGCATTTATTTTTAATAGTTTACGGCGATTTTTAAGCGTAATGGAAGTTTGCGAAATTTTGCACAAAATTGCACTTTTTTACGCTTGGTTTGCGAAATTTTACACCGCCTTAAATCCTTATTTAACACGCATTAAACCTACTTTTTACGCCTCTTAATTTTTCCTTTTCTTAATTCTTCTTCCGCGAGGAGAACCATACGGCTAATACTGTCCCTAAGTCGCTTGTTCTCCTCTTCTAACTCTGCGAGGCGCCTTTTTAACAGCGCATCCGTCTCCGGCGGCGGGTTCTCGTCGTCGCTTAATAGCCAATTTATGTCGCATCCGAGATTTTGGAG
>JALWLM010000399.1 GCA_027084145.1 Crocinitomicaceae bacterium
ATTACTAGCTGAGAAATCACCTAAAAAGAAAACAAGAAGAAGAGGAAGAAAGTCTTCAGCTCCTAAAGCCGAAGCTCCTGTTCAAGAGGAAACTAAAAATGATTCTCAAGAAGAAGAATAAAAAGTTATAAAACTTAAAATTAAGGGGACGTTATACACGTCCCCTTTTTTGTTATGAAAATTGCTGTTAATACTAGATTATTACAAAAAGGAAAACTTGAAGGAATTGGTTGGTTTACTTTTGAAGTCCTAAAGAGAATTACCCAACAACATCCCGAGCATCACTTTTATTTTCTCTTTGACCGTCCTTTTTCTTCTGATTTTATCTTTGCAGATAATATTACCCCAGTTGTACTTTTTCCTCAAGCAAGACACCCTATTTTATTTAACATTTGGTTTAATTGGTCGGTTTCTATATTCTTAAAAAAAAATAAAATTGATGTATTTTTTTCTCCAGATGGATATTTAAGTCTTAGAACTAAAGTACCCCAAATAGCAACAATTCACGATTTAAATTTTGAACATTATCCTGAATTTCTTCCTGCTCATATATTGCGTTATTATAAAAAGAAATTTCCTTTATTCGCTAAATATTCTCACCGAGTACTAACAGTATCAGAATTTTCAAAGCAAGATATTCACAAGCTGTATAACATACCTTTGAGTAAGATAGATGTAGCCTATAACGGAATTAATCCTGTTTTTTCTCCTCTATCGACTTCCGAACAACAAATTGTACGCAAAAGTATTACCAACGGTAAACCTTATTTTATTTACATAGGTTCTTTAAATAAAAGAAAAAATATCAGCAATATGTTGAAGGCTTTTGACCTATTCAAATCCAATAACGGTCACTCTAATCATAAATTTTTACTTGTCGGAGAAAATATGTTTACAGGTCAAGATTACAACAAAGTATATCAATCAATGCGTCATAAAGACGATGTCGTTTTCTTAGGCAGATTATACGATGACCAACTAAAAGGAATCTTATCTTCCGCTACTGCTCTTCTTTATGTTTCTTACTTTGAAGGATTTGGCATACCAATAGTCGAAGCTATGAAATCAGGAGTTCCCGTGATTACAGGAACAAATTCAGCTATGCCTGAAATCGGTGGAGAAGCCGCCCTCTATTGCGAACCTAATGACATTCAACAAATTGCAAAAACAATGAATGAGATAACAAAGCCAGAAGTAAGAGAAAAAGTTATTAAAAAAGGACTAGAAAGAGCCAAGCAATTCAATTGGGATATTACAGCAGACAGAGTTTGGAAAACTATAGACAAAGTATTAAGTGAATTGGAGTAGCATATTTTGGGCGTTCCCTTTCAAGAATAAAAAATAGCCGTTTTACTCACTATTTTTTACTCTTGAAAGGTCGGGCTATCCACTATATCTTTTGCCCTCCAAAAGGAGGGAGGGCAAAAGGATGCCGTTTCTATCCCTAACGCGGAGAAAATGAACGAGAAGAAAACGGAGTTTATTTTTCTTAGACGATGAAAAATTCTTTTGCATAGCCCCAGCTACGGAAAATAATTTTGAGGAAGTATAAGGAAAATAAAACCGTTTTATACGGTTCATTATCTTCGTGTTAGGGATACAAATCCCTAACGCGGAGAAAATGGCTAGAAGAAAATGGATATATATCAACTGAGTATTGATACGTTACACTTTAGCCTTAGCAATAAAATAGTATTCTTTATTCGTTTCAAACAATTTAATAAATTGTTCAATCGTCAAACTAGATTTGTTTGAAACAAAGCCCCTCAAGCTAAAAACGCAATAATCATTTTCATTAAGAAACTCCCACATTTCTTCAGGCGTAGTACCATAAAACTCAGAAGCACCTAATCCATGTTCAAAAACAATCACAGGAGACCATTTTTTTAACGTATTTTTGGCTCCTTTTAACACTCCCATTTCCCCCCCTTCAACATCTATCTTAATCAAATGAATACGCTCAGCGTTTCTAAGTTGATGATCCAAAGTATCCAACTCCACCTCTATCTCTTCAATCACTTCATCCTTTGGATAAGAACGACGTTTAATGCCACTATATGCAGGGTTTGTTTTGACATATTGGAAAGTAGTACGTCCCCGTTTTTCTCCCAGAGCTATATTTTTTATAGAAGCTAAATGACCATGAGTTTTTATTAATTTATTATACAAATCAGGAATAGGCTCAAAAGCATAATGTCTTCCCTTTGGAGCCAACTTCAATGCTTCATCCAATAACTCTCCTTTGTGGCAACCCACGTCAACAAAAGAAGAATCCTCCTCCAAAACAATTTGCATAATCTGCAAGGTCAAGGCATCATACCTCTGGTTTCTAGTTAAATTAACAGGGATTTTTTTTAAAATACTTTTTATCGTTTCTCTCATGTATAGCTCTTAACATCGTTCTTCTCCACTCTATTTGTATTTTATAGTAGAAATACAAGTGAAACTTATTTCAAGAAAATTTCAATAAATAGACCTTGTTTAACGTTAAAAATAACGACAGGTTACTTTATCAAAAAGAGTTTGGAGAGGAGAGAACTCATGCTTGGCTGAGTGCTTTTAAATGTCTAATGACCCGTTTTGAAACCAAAAATCACATTTGGAAATCCCTATGGTTATTGGCTTTTACCATTTCTTTAGTCAGGAAACTTTCAACAAGTTCTTAATCATAGGTATATTTTTCGTCCGGATATATAATTGTAATTTCGGATGACGCTTTATCAAACGATATGTATATAAATCTATTTTTTTTGTGT
>JALWLM010000400.1 GCA_027084145.1 Crocinitomicaceae bacterium
ATTCAATAGAGAAAGTAAAATCGGGATATATCAATAATCTGGTTATATTTTTTTGTTAAAATCAATGAATTATGAAAGCTCTGAATAAATTTCTGTTATTATCGACTTATATCATCTTTTTTTCGATAGGATTTGGTCAAGATACAGTAATCAAATCTCAACAAAAAGGTCACCTGTCGGTTTTCTTACTTTTTTCAAAAGACGATTTGCATCATCCTTATGACGGTATCCTATTGGACAAAGGACTACGGGTGTATATTCTTGTGGAATATCAAGGATTTTTTGATATTCTTCAGGACTAAAACCTTCCATGGGAGTGCCATCTATTTTTAGTAAAGATAAAGTATGAAGAATTTGTCCTAAAACAATATATGCTTGTTTGCTGTTCCAAGTTTTAATTTCTTCTTTGGATAATTTTCCTATGGTTGTTTTAACAAAGTCTCCAAAACCTTTGAGTTTTTCTTTGTCTATTTCTCTTGTTTTTGAAATCAGGCCCACATATTGGTCAATGTAAGAATCGGTAATATCTGTTTTGGCACAAATGACAATTAAATGCGAAGCATCAGCAACCTGACGTTGTCCCCAAGAAGCACTAACAAGTTTTTCTCTTATTTTTTTATCTGAAATTAACCAAAACTTTAATGGTTGTAACCCATATGAAGAAGGAGCCAGTCTTAAAGATTCCTTGATAATGTTTAAATCATCTTCACTTACTTTTCTTTCCGGATCAAATTTTTTAACGGCATATCTCCAGTTAAGAGCTTCTATAATATCTTTTCCCATAGGATTTGATTTGATAGACAAATGTAGTTTTATTCTTTTTATTGTAAGATTATTTTCTGAATAAAAGTACTACCATTATCAAAATAAATTTGAATAAAATAGATACCTTTATTTAATCGAGAAAGATTAAGGCTATTTGTGTTTTTTTGTTGAATTATTTTTTTTCCTTGTAGGTTGATGAGGTGTATGGAAGTAATTTGATGATCTGACAAAATTTCGATTTTATCTTTTGCCGGGTTAGGGAAAATCGTAACAGAAGATTGACTGTTTTCTATAATTTCACTAGTGTTGTTAGGGTCTGCTTCAAAGTGATAAATTCCTCCTAAATCTTGACCTGCAAAAAGGTGAAGATTTCCATCATTATCGATATCGTCAATAAAGAAAGAACTGTATCGTTGAACTTGTATGTTCAGGTAATTGTCGGATACTAGATGAAATGTATCTCCTTGTGTTAAATGGTTATCAATCGAATCATAATAAATTAAATTTCCGTCAAAAGAGCCGATGAATAAATGAGTTTTATTTTGAACTCTAAAAAAATGAGGGCTAGGGTATCCATCAGGAAAATCGGTTGAGACATCAATGTTACCCAGTTGATTGTTCTTAAGTTCAAAAGACGGAGAAGTTATTGTTCCTGTATTTTCATAATACAAAAGTTCGCCACTTTTTTTTCCTATGATTAAATCAAGAAGTCCATCATTATTTAAATCAAACAATTGAGGAAAGCAAAAGGCATCAGCGGTGATTGTATTTCCTTGATTGTCTTGGAAATTATGTACAGGACTCAAAAACACGGGAAGGGAATTTGCAGATGAGTTTGTATTTTCAAAAAATGAGATCGTTCCATCTTCTTTTCCTATAAACATATCATCATCTCCATCATTATCAATATCTCCAAATGTAGGAATCGTTCTTAGTCCGTAGTTTTGATTATTAAAATTAAAGATATCATCGTCAATAAAAGTAAATTCAGGAGAAATTGTTGTTCCTGTATTTTGATAATAAGCAATCGTACTTTGTTTTCCTCCATTTTCTTGAATGTAGAAATTTGCGACTAGTAAATCATTTAGACCATCATTATTAAGGTCATGAATAATTGGAATACTTCCTGTTCCATGTTCAATCATTTCAGATTGAAGAAAATCATTTTGTGTGAAGATGAAATTAGGAGAATTGTTTGTTCCATAATTTTTATAAAATAAAATACTTTGTTTATTGACCGATACATTTTTTGCATTGGGGCAAACGATGAGGTCTTTGATATTATCAAAATCCACATCAACAAAGAAGGAAGCGGGGAATAGCTCTATATTGACGGGGGTAGTATTAGAGGGGAAGGAACTGTCTATGGATGTCATAGGGGAGTCCGAGTTGACGGTTGTCCCCCCGTTGATTAGTAAATTAAGATTGGGATAAGCAATATCTCCAATGATGAGATCTTTGACACCATTGTTGTCATAATCAAGAGCAAGTACGGTAGAACCCGCATGTTTTTGGTAAACCGGATTACTTGTTTCTTTTTCAGGGTTTGAAACATTTCCAACGCCATTGCAGGGAGGGTTAGGGTCGTTTAACAATATGGAATTTGTAGCGATATCTTCGGAAAATTTCCCCCAACATTCATTTTTTAAAACGAATTCCAAAGAGTCGGGAATACCATAGTTTTCCATACTTAAGTTTTTATGGTATTCAAGATGAGAGCCTCCGAGTTGAAAGGTGAGAATATCAATATCACCATCATTATCAACGTCAATAATTGCAGGAATATCGGATGAGCTGATATAAAGGTTGGAAGTGCCACCTTGATATTCCGAGTAAACGATTTCCTTAAATAATTCCCATTGTAATCCCAAAGAAGCATTTCCGGTGTTTTGATAAACTTTAAGTCCTCCTAATCCATAAGTAAAAAGATCTTTTTTACCATCATTATTGAAATCAATGAGTGTTGCTCTGTATTTTAAATCTTGGGG
>JALWLM010000401.1 GCA_027084145.1 Crocinitomicaceae bacterium
GTATGAGTCTAATACGATTGGTATTGGTATTAATTCTCAAGAAACGTTTTTAAAAACAAGACAAGTAAAAAGTAAACACTATAGTTTATTGGTTAAAAAAAGTAGTGTGTTTAAAGAGTTATATGAATGTGAAAATGACTTGGACATTAATGATTTGCAAGATGGTTTTTTTCAGCAAAAAAATAAAACCCCTTTTTGGTGGGAAGAATAAAGTGTACACAATAAGGTCAAAATAAATGAAAGTACAATTAACAAGAAAAAAAGAAGTTTTTAATTACTGTCGCCCATATGTTATTGCCGAGTTAGGCTCGAACCATAATGGAAATATGGAATTAGCAAAAAAAATGATTGTTGAGGCAAAAGAAGCCGGTGCAGATTGTATAAAATTTCAAAGTTGGACTAAGGACAGTATCTTCGCAAGAAAAAAATATGAGGATAATTTTTTTATTGCTGATGATTATCGGGATAGGGATGATTATTCTCTGGAAGAGATTGTTACAGAATACTCAATTTCAGAAAGTGAATTATTGCAGATGAAAGATTTTTCAGATGAAATTGGAATTGATTGTACCTCGACGCCATTTAGCAAGGAAGAAGCAGACTTTTTAATAGAAAAACTAGATAGCCCATTTATTAAGGTCGCATCAATGGACCTTAATAATTATCCTTTTTTGGAGTATTTGGCTAAAAAAGGTAAGCCTATTGTTATATCAACGGGTTTGAGTGAGTTATATGAAATTGACAAGGCTGTTAAGGTTATAGAGGGGGCAGGAAATAATCAGATTGTTATTTTACACTGTGTATCAACATACCCTCCTGTTGATAAAGATGTAAATCTAAATAATCTTAAAACATTAATGATGGCATACCCAGATTATCCAATAGGTTTTTCAGATCATACTATTGGTACCGCGATACCGTTGGCCTCTGTTGCTCTTGGAGCCTGTTTGATAGAAAAGCATTTTACGCTTGATAAAGAGATGGAGGGTTGGGATCATAAAGTCTCAGCAACAAAAAATGAAATGTCTGAAATTGTTTCTAATTCGATTCGAATTTGTGATGCATTAGGCTCCTTTCGAATAACAGCCCCTGAAACAGAAGAGAAAAAGAGAGAGTTTAGAAGAAGCATTGTTCTAACACGAGCTCTTAAGAAGGGCGAAGTGATTCAAAGTTGTGATATCGACTTTAAAAGACCTGGAGGGGGCTTTGATCCAGGTATGAGTGAGTTTGTTATTGGACGTACAGTCAATAAAGACTTAGGGTTTGATCATATTTTAATGAATAGTGATATTTTGTAAATATTAAGTAACGGAATTTTTATGAAAAATATGATTTTGTCAGATCAATCATCTTTTAAAGAGGCGATAAAAATCCTTGATCAAAATGGCCATGGTTTTCTTGCTGTGACAAATAAAAATAATAAGTTGATAAGAATTTTAACAGATGGTGATGTTCGTAGAGCGATCCTTAATGATAAAACAGAGTTGTTAGATATTATCAATAAAAACCCCGTTACCATGCTTTATGGCGTTACAAAAAAACAAGTTTTGTATGAGTTAAAAAAGCTTTATCGAAAGCATATGCCAATAGTTGATAAAAAGGGAATACTAAAAGATGTTGTTATTCTGGATGAAGCAGAGTTTGACTTAAAGCCTAACTGGGTTGTTATTATGGCAGGAGGGCTTGGTACAAGGTTAGGGGAGCTTACAAAGGATATTCCTAAGCCTATGTTACCTGTGAATAATCAACCAATACTTAAGCATATTATTGACCAGTTTGTTGCTCATGGTTTTACTAAATTTATGTTAAGTGTTAATTATAAAGCTCAGGTGATTAAGGATTATTTTAAAGACGGCAGTGAATTTGGTATTCAAATAACGTATCTAGAAGAGACTAAGAAGTTAGGTACAGGGGGGGCTTTAAGTTGTATAAATATTGATCTTAAGGAACCTTTTTTTGTGACAAATGGTGATGTTCTGGCCTCTTTGGATTATGAAACTTTGTTGAACTATCATTATTCAACAAACTCTTTGGCTACGATGTGTATAAGGAAGAGCAGTTATCAAGTTCCTTACGGTGTTATTGATATAGATGAAAGTAATAATATTTTAGGGCTTAATGAAAAACCAATATATCAATTTTTTATTAATACGGGCGTGTATGTTTTAGATCCTAAGGTTTTAAGCTATGTACCTCGCGATGAATTTTTTGATTTGCCTGAGTTATTTCGAATTTTGAATGTGAAAGGCTTTTCTACGAAATCTTATGAAATAAAAGATTATTGGGTAGATATGGGAAGGCCTGAAGACTATGCCTCGATTCAAAAAAAATTAACGGTATAACATTGGGATAACATGTGTTTTTAGATAAAAAAGTATTGGCCATTATTCCTGCAAGGGGAGGCTCTAAAAGGATACCTAAAAAAAATATTATCCCTTTAGGGGGTAAACCGATGATTCATTTGACGATTGAAGCTGCTAAAAGTGGCTCGTATAATAATAGGGTACTTGTTAGTACCGATTGTATAGAGATAAAACAAATATCTGAAGAGGCTGGCATAAAGGTTCCATTTTTAAGAGAGACTGCAGCAGATGATGTTAGTCCTGTGTCAGAAGCTACATTAGTCGCGCTACAACAAGCGGAAGAACGATGGGGTGAATTTGATATTGTTATTCAGTTAATGGCAAATTGTCCCTTTAGAGGGGGGGATGTTATCTCAGAGGGAATTGAGCAGTTTTTTTCTGATAATAG
>JALWLM010000402.1 GCA_027084145.1 Crocinitomicaceae bacterium
CATAACTGTCCGAAACTTTAATATAGTGAAAAAGCCCAAAAAATCCTAATTTTGTATTGAAAACTTTAAAATCAAATTTATGGGCTTCACACTATCACACAAAAGTACAAAAAAATCGGCTACTCCACTACTAAAACAGATACTAGACTTGATACCCAAACATATTTTTGTAGATGCAGTATCTCGTTTTAATTCCGACAAAGGTTATTCTACTTATATGACTTATGACCATTTTGTAGCTGTAACTTTCGGACAGCTAAATAAGTGTCTGAGTTTAAGAGAGATAAATTTAGGGTTAGGAGTTGATACAACATTATTAAAAGATCTAGGTTTAAATCAAAGTCCTGCAAAATCAACAATGTCAGATGGTAACGCAAAAAAAGATTGGCGAGTCTTTGAATATATTTACTTTGAATTGATAAAATATTACAAAGGAGTTTTTTCCAAACAATCAGGATATAAAAAAATTGTTGAAATAGAAGGCAAGTCTATAAAATTAGTAGATGCCACCATCATAACAGTTTGTTTAAGTTTATTTGATTGGGCAAAGTATCGGACAGCAAAAGGAGGCATCAAAATACACACTAGTTTAAATGAAAAAACCTTACTACCGGATATCATAAATATTTCAGAAGCAAAATTAAGCGATAGACGTGGAGTAGATGATTTTCGCTATAAGAAAGACACCATCGTTGTTGATGATAGAGGGTATTTTGATTTCAAATTATTCAAAATCAGAATAGATGACCAAAATTATCTAGTAACAAGAATAAAAAGTAATACAGATTACCAAAGCATTGAAGAATTTGATTTGCCAGAGGATAAAGATTTTGAGATATTAAAGGATGAAAAAATAATGCTTACTGGTAAAGCTGCATCAGAAGCAGGAATTGATACTATTGTTTTTAGAAGACTTGTAGTTATGGCAGAAGTAGAAAACAGAAAAACCAAAGAAAAAACCATAAACCAGTAGTTTTAATAACAAATAATTTAGAATGGTCAGCCTCAACTATATCAGAGTTGTACAAACGAAGATGGCAAATAGAAACATTTTTTAAACAGATTAAGCAAAACTTACAAATCAAAAATTTTTTAGGAGTAAATCAAAACTCAAATAAATCACAAATATTTATTGCTTTAATTGATTACTTCTCAATAGAATTAATACGTAGAAACATCAGTAAAGTAAAACATGGATTTGGTCATTTTGTAACAATAATACGTGTTTGTTTGTTACAGTATAAACAATTGCAATATGTTGCTAATGAAATACAAATTGTAGTAAAAAAAGCAAGAAAATACGATAGAGAAAAACTAAATCCAACACAAATTAGTCTAAATCTCAATTCAAGCTAAATTTTAAAAATAGTGCTTTTACAGCATTTGTTAAATATAAACAATTAATCTACAATACATTATTATTTTAATTGTGAGATAAAAAAAAACTTTCGGACAGGTATGGAATAAAATAGAAGATGAAACCTTATTGAATGCAATAAAAAATATTTTAAAATATCGAGCAAAAAAACTCAATCAGAAAGAATAAGTATAGAACAATATAATAAAGAACTTGATGAAGCAGACATCGAAGCAGGAAATTATTATACAACAGATGAAGCAAGAAAAATAGCAAGTCAATGGTAAAAACGGTAATCTGGTCGAGGTTAGCATTAAGACAAAATGAAATATACGAAAACGAATATTAAAAGACACAAAGTCAAAAGAAATTGCAAACAAAGTTATTAATGCAATATTTGATTCTTCGGATATTTTAGAAACACATCCAGAATTATATCAATTTGATAGATTCAAAATCAATAATGACGGGACTTATCGTGCTTATGAAGTTTACAGTTATCGAATATCTTACAGAGTTTTAAAGACTAAAGTTAGAATTTTACAAGTTCGACACACAAGCCGTGAACCCTTAGAATACTAAAAATCCCAGCTCCTGCCAACTTATAGTTGGTGGATAAAACCCAGCAACCACAACAATTTTAATTTTAGAACTACAACAAAAAAACTACTTAAAATAAATAGTTTTTTTCAACCCAAAAACCGCTCCAAAACCACCTCCAAAGCTTTTACATCATTTTCCGGTAATTTAGAGACTTTTAAACCCTAATTATGCATTGAATTAACGTTATGAGAGTTGAAAACACAATAAAACCAAGTGTTTTCTTGATTTTAGCATAGCACCGCTATGGTTAAATCAAAAAATACAGTGCAACGTTTGGTTTTGAAGTGATTTCAGCTCGTAATAGTTTTTCTAATGCATATTTAGGGTTATAGCCAATTATTCCAACCTACTAACCTCATTTACCTTTTTACCGCAAAGAACGTCAATAGTAATAAATAAAAAATTGTATATTTGTTTTATAAAAACAGTAAATTATAACGACATTAAAACAAGGAACTACAAAAAAGCCTATACAAACTTTTAACTTTAAAACTCTTAACTAATTATGAATATCTGCTTTCTAATGTACCCCTGGGACACCATTAAATCACCGGAAAATGATACTTCCGTTGCTTTAGTTCACGAATGTGTAAAACGAGGACACGGTGTAGCGGTTTGTACACCTGCAAATTTAACTATCCGAAATAGTGTTACCAATGCCTTTTGTACTATTATTAATAGAATGAAAGAAGTTCCCAGTAATCTCAAAACCTTCCATAAAAAAGCAACTACACGCGAAGAAATGTTACCGTTAGCAGGTTTTGACGTAATTTTTATGCGAGCAGAACC
>JALWLM010000403.1 GCA_027084145.1 Crocinitomicaceae bacterium
AAATTATAAAGAAGAAGACGAGCCTAATCCTTTAAGTGTTTACGGAAAATCAAAATTAGATGCAGAGATTTTAGTAAAAACAAAAAGTAAAAACGGTTCAATTGTTCGTACCATTATTGTTTATGGGAAGGGGAATAACTTATCAAGGTCCAACCTAATTCTTTGGGCAAAATCTTCTTTAGAGCAAGGAAAAGAAATAAATATTATTGACGATCAATTTCGAGCTCCAACTTATTCTGTAGATTTAGCTAAAGCTTGTTATTCAATAATTAAAAAAAAGAAGCAGGGAGTTTTTCATATCAGCGGCCCGGAGACGCTTTCGATTTATGAAATAGTAGAAAGAATAGCAAAGTATTTTAATTATCCTATGGATCGTGTTAATCGTATCTCAAGTAAAACATTAAACCAGCCAGCCAAAAGGCCTCCTAAAACAGGATTTGATTTATCAAAATCAAAGAGGGAATTAGGATTTCAACCATTGACATTAGAAGAAAGCTTAAATGAATTGTTTAGTCAAAAAACTCTATAATATCATTATATTTGAAAATTATAAAATAATTATCATATGAAATATCTACTATCTATTTGTACATTGTTTTTAATACCCTTTTTTTCCTCAGCAACAAATAATCAAATGACGATTGATGAAAGAATCAATAAGTTTTTTGAGCCCATAGCGGAAGGTGTAGGATATATCATTTTTTACCCTGTAGATATAGCAGGACATGAAGCTCCCTTTGTTTTATTAGTATTGATAGGAGGAGCTTTGTTTTTTACATTCTATTTTCGTTTTGCTAACATAAGGTTAATACGTACAGCAATAAAAATTGTTAAAGGAGATTATGATACCATAGATAAACATGAGGCAGATGTGGCAGAAGGAGACCCTACTCCGGGTGGAGATGTTTTTGAATCAATTAAAATCGAAGATTCTGAAGGGGAAGTATCTCATTTTCAAGCTTTAACAGCAGCGCTTTCGGCAACAGTAGGTTTGGGAAATATAGCAGGAGTTGCAGTTGCAATAGCAATAGGAGGTCCCGGTGCAACATTTTGGATGATTATTGCGGGTTTGATTGGAATGTCATCCAAGCTCGTTCACTGCACCTTGGGAGTCAAATATAGAGAGGTAACAGAGGATGGTGTTGTTCATGGAGGGCCAATGTATTATCTTTCAAAAGGATTAAAAGAAAAAGGAGCAATTTGGGGTAAGTTAGGCAAGTTTTTAGCAGTTTTTTTTGCTATTATGTGTGTTGGAGGTTCTTTTGGAGGTGGAAATATGTTTCAAGCTAATCAGGCTGCGGCACAAATTATAGAACGATTTAGTATTTCAGGAGGAGCAGCAGGTTTCTGGTTGGGAATAGTAATGGCAATTATTGTTGGGGTTGTAATTATAGGAGGAATTAAACGAATTGGTCAGGTTACGGAAAAAGTAGTTCCTTTTATGGCTGTTATTTATGTTGGGGCAGCATTAATTATTATAGGAATAAATTTCTCTTTAATACCTAAAGCGTTTTCAATGATTTTTAATGGTGCATTTGCTCCGTCATCGATGTTGGGGGGAGTAATTGGTGTTTTGATTGTAGGATTTCGACGAGCGGCTTTTTCCAATGAAGCAGGAGTAGGTTCTGCCGCTATAGCTCATTCTGCAGTGAAGACAAAATACCCTGCCAGCGAAGGGGTTGTAGCGCTTTTAGAACCATTTATTGATACCGTAGTTATTTGTACAATGACGGCATTAGTCATTATTATAACAAACCTTAAAGGTGGCTTTTTAGAATATGGACAAAAAGTTGAAGGAGTGCAATTGACAACAACAGCTTTTGATTCTGCTATACCCGGGTTTTCTTGGGTTTTAACAATAGCAGTAGTTCTTTTTGCAATATCAACAATGCTTTCATGGTCTTATTATGGTTTGCAGGCATGGAAGTTTCTTTTTGGGAAAGGCAAAACCGCAGATTTAATCTATAAAGTATTATTCTTGATTTTTGTTGTAGTTGGAGCATCAATTAGTTTAGGGGCAGTAATAGATTTTTCAGATGCAATGATTTTTGCAATGGTATTCCCTAATATTTTAGGGTTGATTGTGTTGGCTCCTAAAGTTAGAGAAGAGTTAAGAAAATATAAGAGAGCAATAACTTCTTTTGAAAAAAAGTAAAAAATGTTTCTTTCAAAGAGAAATAAAAGAGGGCTATTAATAGTCCTTTTTTTGTTTTTAATGATAGCAATTACACCTCGTTTATTAGTGATAATGAGGGATGAACCTATGATGATTATTTCATTAGAAGAATTTAAAAGAAAAGAAAGAGAAATTGAAAAGAAAAAACAAGAAAAAACAGAAATACAAAGAGAGCAAAAAATAAATAGAAACAAAACTTTAGGTTTTAAATCCCTTTCTCGAAAAACAGACCCCAATAGGATGAGTAAGAAAGATTGGATGTCTGTTGGGTTATCAGAAAAACAAGCAAAGTCAGTTGTGAATTATATCCGAAGAGGAAAAATTTACAGTACAGAAGACTTATATAAAATATATGTACTACCTAAAAAACTAGTTGAAAAAATTAAAGACTCTCTTTTCTTTCCGAAAGTTTCTTATAATAAGAATCAAATGGAAGAGTATTCCAAAAAAGAATTAAAAATAGACATCAACAGTGCTTCTGAAAAAGAACTGATACAACTGAAAGGGATAGGTCCTTATTTCGCAAAAAAAATCATAGAATATAGAGAAAAGTTGGGAGGTTATGTTA
>JALWLM010000404.1 GCA_027084145.1 Crocinitomicaceae bacterium
ACCATATGTAGCATTAAATCACCAATTTCTCCTTCTAGTGCATCCATGTCATTTTCAAGAATAGCGTCTGCTAACTCATATGTTTCTTCAATAGTAAGATGACGAAGGCTTTCAAATGTTTGTTTTTTATCCCAAGGACATTTTTCTCGTAAATCATCCATGATATCCAATAAGCGTTTAAAAGCAGTTAATCTTTTGTCCATGTTTTTTTTCACAAAGATATTCTTTATAATTTTGTAAGGTGAGAAATTATTTAATTCTATTTGTACTCTCTTTGTCACATTGGGCTTCTGCTCAATTATTTAAAGTCAATGATGTTTGGCTTGAAGGGCGTTATAAAATAGGTTTTTTAGTGGCTCATCATGAATTGATGGCACACCTTCCTCAGAAACACGCAAAAGATTATTCGTTGTCTCTTGTTTTTCAAACAAGAGGGAATAAAGGATGGCAGAAGGCGTATAAATATCCGATGGTTGGATTAACGGCTTATTACAGTTCGGTTGGAAACGATAAAGTTTTGGGGTATTATACAGGAGCGTTTGTTTTTTCGGAACTACCATTTATTAAAACGAATAAGATTTCTTTTTCAGCCAAAATAGGAGTAGGAATTTCTTATACAAACAAAGTTTATGATTTAGAAGACAACAAATTAAATGTCGCAATAAGCACACCGATTAACGCCCGTGTTTCTATGGGATTAATGATGAGGAAGACCGTTTTTTCAAAACATCAATTATCCTTAGGAATAGACATAACACATTACTCTAATTCGTCTATAAAAATGCCTAACTTGGGAATTAATTTACCCTATATTAGTTTAGGATATACAACGAAAATAAAAGCGTCTAATTTTAAAGAAGAAAATAAAATCTTAGAAACCCCAAAATATTGGCAGTTTGGTATTTTAGGTATTGCTTCGGTTAAAGAGTATGCTGTTATCGGCAGTAAAAAATATCCGGTTTTCGGTCTCAACTTTATGGGCAGAAGATTTTTTAATCAAAAAACAGCAATGGAGATTTCTCTTGATTTTTTTTCTAAACAGGCAATATTGGATTATTATCCGGAAATTTCTAAAACACAATGGGATATTTTCCAAATAGGTTTATTTGCGGGATATATACTTCCTTTTGACAGGCTTCATTTGATTACGGGAATGGGGTTTTATTTAAGAGATAAGTTTCAACCGGAAGATCCGTTTTATCACCGTATAGGGATACGTTATATTACGAACAAAGGGTTGAATTTTAACCTTGTTTTAAAATCACACTGGGGAAGAGCAGATTATACGGAATTCGGAATAGGATATACAATTAGGAGAAATAGGATAAAAAAGATAAAAGATTTTTAAGCAATGAAATATATTTTTTATACAATCATATTATTTTTTCTGTTCTCTTGTAAAAAACCTGAAGACAGGAGGTGTTTTAAATCTATAGGAGATGAGATTTCCATTACTAGACAATTGGATGATTTTTCAAAAATCAAAATGGGGAAATTATTAAAGTTTAGAATGGTGCAAGACACCGTCAACAAAGTGATTTTGACCGGAGGAAAAAATTTACTCAACTTTATCCGTACAGATATTGAAAACGGTCAATTGATTGTTGAAAATCAAAATAAATGTAATTTTTTAAGAAAATTCGACAAAAAAGTAACTGTTGAAGTACATTTTAAGAATGTTGTTAACATTGAATTTAATGGAAGTGAAGAAGTTGAAGCAGTCAATCAATTACAAACTGACTATCTATCTTTATACCTTTCGGACGGGTCGGGGAAATTTAACTTAAATGTTAATGCAAAAACACTTTACGTAATGATGGCTCATGGATTTGGTAATTTTGAAATCAAGGGCAATGTTGATTATTTGAGATTGGAGGTCAGAACAGCCGGGTTTGGATCTACTTATGGATTACAAGTAAAAGATTCTATTCATGCAATATCTAAAACAGTTCAACCCATTAAAATCAATGCAAACAATTGTTTAATTAGAACACAGACACATAGTAGCGGTGATATTTGGTACATTGGCAATCCAACATTTATAGAACATTTTTCTTATGCTGAAGGAGAGTTAATCGATAAGAATTAACTAACTTGCAATGGTTATTTAAAACAAATTAGAATGATGATAAAATTAATTTTGTTGGCAGTAGGTCTTTTATCTCTTGGGTTTGCGGGAATAGCAATAAAAATATGGGCAAAAAAAGGAGGGAAATTTGCAGGGACATGTGCGAGCAACAATCCTGTTTTGCAAGAAGAAGGTGCTGTTTGCGGCTTATGCGGGGCCAAGCCGGAAGAGCAGTGTAAAAGTGATGAAGTGGAATTACCTAAAGTGTAACGTCTTTTTTTTAAAGAATTATAAACAGAGAGGTTCCTTATTTTAGGAATAAAATTTGTTTATGTTGTTATACCAAAAATAAAATGATGCTTAGAACAATAGTCTTTTTTTTCTTTTTTATTTCTCTTTTCTCTTTTTCTCAAGAAGAATCGGAAAATTGTCTTCCACCTTCTAAGAAGGTGCAAAAGTTATTAAAAGAAGCAAAAAACGCCAAGGATATCCGAACAGCTGTTGATTATTATAATAAAGCGATAGAATTAGATGATGAAAATGCATACCCGTATTTTGAGTACGCTAATTATGCATATAATAATGCTTTAAAGTTTTATGAGAAATATCCGCGACCCGAGAAAGGGGATAAAAGTTTGAAAAAAGCGGAGGAGATGTTTTTAAATACACTTGATGTTTGCAATGATTTTCATGCAGATTGTTTTTATTATTTAGGGGTTATTAATTTTGCACAAGACGACAAAAAAGAAGCAATAAAATGGTTTAAGAAATTTAAAGAATATAAGCATAGTGATCCCGAACGTTATCCGGCAGATTATTCAACAAAAATAAATGATGTTAACGAAGTGTTGAGTGATTTAGAAGATGAGTTGGTTGTTAAATCACAAAAAGTGCCATTTGAACCAAAATTGGTTAAGAAAGTGAGCACTGCAGATCAAGAATATTTTCCTATGATATCTCCTGATAACGAATTAATGTTTTTCACAAGAAAACTCAATCGACAAAATTTAGGGGATATTGTTTCAAATGTTGTAGAAGAAATTACTTATGCTAAAAGGGCTTCTATTTTTGATGAATTTACAGTTGGAGAACCATTACCCCATCCATTTAATGATGGGACATTTCAAAGCTATGGTGCAGCGACTCTTTCAGTAGATAACAAAGAGATGATTGTATGCGCCTGTAAGAAAGAAGAGGTTTATGGCCAACCTTATATGAATTGTGATTTATATAGCACAATTTATACAAAAACAGAAAAGGGGCCAACAGGTTATGAATGGACACCATTGAAAAACCTTGGAGAGAAGATCAATACACCTAACGGATGGGAAGCTCAACCCTCTCTTTCGGCAGATGGAAAAACATTGTTTTTTACTGCAAATCGTCCGGGAACAAGAGACAATGATATTTTTATCGCCAGAAGAAATGATAAGGGAGAGTGGGTAGATGTACGTCCTTTTGATGAAATCAATACAGAAGGAAAAGACAAAAGTCCTTTTTTACATCAAGATAGTGAAACACTTTATTTTGTGTCGGAAGTAACTAAAGACAGAAAAGGAGTGGGAGGCTTGGATATCTTTTATATGCGAAAAGAAAATGGAAAATGGACAAAACCTAAAAACATCGGGTATCCGATTAATTCAGAGAGTGATGAATTGGGGCTTTTCGTTTCAATAGATGGCAAACTTGCATATTTTTCTTCGAGAGATAAAGGAAATTGGAATATCTATTCATTTGAACTTTATGAAGAGGCTCGTCCGCAAAACGTTGCTATAATAAAGGGGGAATTAGACGGAGAGAATATAGATAGCGCAACCATTGAAATTTTATATGAGGGAACAGATGAAGTAACGAAAGTAAAAATTAATGGGAATGATGGAAAATATGCCGCTATTGTTAAGACAGATACTCCCGGAGATGTAATGGTTACTGTGAAGAAAAAGGGATATGCATTTGATTCTAAGATTATAAAAAAAGAAGAATTGTCGGCGGTTAAACCTGAAGAAGAGAAGAGAAAAGAAGTGAAAATAGAAGCAGGAACATTAGCTGTTAAAAAATTAAAACTTGGAGAACCTTATACGATTAATGACATATTGTTTCCAACCAACTCTGCAGAATTAAGCCGTAGAACAAGGTTTATTTTGAAAGGGTTTGCTAAATTTTTAAAAGAAAACCCTTCGGTAAAAGTAGTGATTCAAGGGCATACGGATGATGTTGGGGATGATGAAAAAAACCTGTCTCTTTCTGAAAAAAGAGCGCAAAATGTGAAAAATTATTTAATCAGTTTAGGAGTTGAAAAGCAAAGGTTATCAGCAAAAGGTTATGGAGAAACAAAGCCCAAAGTACCTAATACATCAGAGAAAAATAGAGCACAAAACAGAAGAACAGAATTTGTTATTATAGGCATGTAATGAAAAGTTTAAGAATAGGGTTTCATATTATTGTTTTATTGATTGTAGCTATCATTACGGGTAGTTGGATACAAACCGAACATCCCGAAAATCAAGTTGCCAATATTAAAAAACAAGAAAAGATTATTGATCCAACCACTCCTAATTCTGAATGGGTAAAAAAGAAATTAGAAGGGATGACTTTGGAAGAGAAAATAGCACAGTTTTTTATGATTAGAATGCTACCAAAGGGAAGTGAACAGCATTTTATCACACTTGAAAATATTATTAAAAAACATCAAATTGGAGGGTTAATTGTTTTTCAAGGAACAGAAGAACAAATGCGAAAAGGGATGAATCGTCTTCAACGTATAAGTAAAACACCACTGTTAATTTCTATAGATGGGGAGTGGGGTTTAAGCATGAGGCTTTCTGATAAAGAACGATTCCCTTATGCTTATACGATTGGCGCGGCTAACGATGAAAAATTGACCCAACTTCTTGGTGAAATGATGGGGCAAGAATGCAGAGAGGCGGGTGTTAACATGAATTTTACGCCTGTAGCAGATGTAAATAGTAACCCTAATAATCCGGTCATAGGATTTCGTTCGTTTGGAGAATATCCAAGGGACGTGGCAAAACATGTTGCCGCTATGGTAACAGGGATGGAGAAGCAGGGAGTGATGACAAGTATTAAACATTTTCCGGGGCATGGAGATACAGATGTGGATTCTCATAAAGACTTACCTGTTGTCAATAACACATATTCACACATCAACGCCATTGATTTTTTTCCGTTTAGAGCAGGAATTAGAGCCGGAGCATCTACGGTAATGATAGCTCATTTAAAAGTGCCGGCATTAGACCCTTCAGGAACACCGAGTAGTTTGTCAAAGAAAATTATAAGAGGATATTTAAAAGAAAATCTTGGTTTTAAAGGTATTGTAGTAAGTGATGCTTTGGAGATGAAAGCAATAGCAGATAGATATGGAGCGGTTGATGCTGTTGTTAAGGCTTTTGAAGCAGGGTGTGATATTTTATTATTGCCCAAAAATGTTGGAGATGCAATTCAAGCAATTGCCAATAAGGTAAGAAAAGGAGAAATTGCAGAAGAAGAAATCAACAAAAGGTGTATCAAAATCTTAAACGAAAAATATAAGCGAATTATTCGTCCAATGGGATTTAAAAAATATACAAAAGGAGAAATACTTTTAGCAAAACGGCGCCTATACGAAAAAGCAATTACCGTTTTAAAAAATGAAGATTCTTTATTGCCCATACAAAGATTTGACAAAAAAATGATTCACATCTCAATAGGAACAAGTCCTAAAAACTTAAACAGTTCGATGGATTGGGTGTCAAAGATAGAACACCATCACTTTAAGACAGGACAAGAAGCCCTAACAAATATGAAAGAGAAACTAAAAAAATATGATGTGATTTTCACTACATTTCACACCAAACGTGTTTCTCGAAGAGGAAATTACGGAATGCCTAAAGGATGGAGAGAATGGTTAAGATCATTACCGGAAGACAAAGGCAATATTGTTACTCTTTTCGGGAATCCTTATGCTTTTGCAAATACAAACTTTGATCATATTAAAACAGTTGTTATTGCTTATGAGAATAATGAGCTTTCAACAGAACGAACAGGTCAGTTCTTAATGGGAACCTTTGCCTCACAAGGGAAATTACCGGTAAGAATCAAAAACACATTTAAACTCGGAACAAGAATTGTCGTTCCTTCAGCAGGACGATTAAAGATGTCACAACCCGAGGAGTTGGGGATTAGCCCGCTAATGCTTCAAAAGATAGATTCTATTGCACTAAAAGGGATTCATGAAGAAGCATATCCGGGTTGTCAAGTTCAAGTAGCAGTTGACGGGAAGGTAATTTATCAAAAATCGTTCGGACATCATACTTATGAAAAGAAAACACCTGTTAAAAATGATGATGTTTATGATATTGCTTCTATTACTAAAATT
Source organism: Crocinitomicaceae bacterium (assembly GCA_027084145.1). Lineage (GTDB taxonomy): Bacteria > Bacteroidota > Bacteroidia > Flavobacteriales_D > Crocinitomicaceae > UBA4466. Next base: position 6,444 of record JALWLM010000404.1, read on the forward strand.
GCCTCTTCTGTTTTATCACTAATGTGTTATGACAGTAAAAATGAATTTAGTTTAGACCATACAATAGGTAGATATTTACCGGAATTAACGAAAAATACACCTTATTATCATTTGAAATTAAGACATGTATTAGCTCATCAAGCAGGATTAAAATCATGGATTCCCTTTTATAAAGCGACACTAAAAGACGGCCAACTTAATCCGGAGATTTATTCGAAAGATTCTTCTGCGGTTTACAATACTCCCGTAGCTAAAGATTTATGGATTATTGGATCATATAAAGATTCAATATTTCAAAAGATCTTATCTACTCCTTTAAGAAGAAGTAAAACATATAAATATTCTGATTTGGGATATTATTTTATTCAACAAATCATAGAGAAAAAATCCGGACAACCACTTAACACCTTCGTTGAAGAAGAATTTTATAGACCTATGGGATTGACTAATATGCATTATCTTCCTAAAAGATATTTTCCCTTAAGTCGAGTTGTCCCTACAGAGAATGATACCATTTTTCGAAAACGACTTATTCATGGATATGTCCATGATCAAGGGGCGGCCATGTTAGGGGGAGTAGGGGGACATGCAGGTTTGTTTTCCAATGCCAATGATTTGTCAAAATTGATGCAGATGTTTTTGAATAATGGAACTTATGGGAATGTAGAATATATTGCTCCAGAGAAGGTAGAAGAATATACCAAATGTCAATTTTGTCCGACCAATAGAAGGGGTGCCGGATTCGATAAACCTACGGTAAATTTTAAGGGAGGTCCAACATGTAATTTAGTTTCACTATCCAGTTATGGACATTCTGGTTTTACAGGAACAATCGCATGGACGGATCCGGACAAAAAAATCAATTATGTTTTTCTTTCTAATAGAATTCACCCTAATGCAGAAAACTGGAAATTAATTCGGATGAATATTCGGACGGAGATACAGAAGGTCATTTATGAAGCTGTAAATAACAGGAAACAAAGTATTGTTAATTAAAAAAACATTGAATTGAATATAGGAATTGTACTTTACCCGACATTTGGAGGGAGTGGTGTTGTCGCGACAGAATTAGGGAAGGCACTTGCTAAAAAAGGGCATCAAGTACATTTTATTACTTATGCCCAACCTGCTCGATTAGACGGGTTTGAAAAAAATGTATTTTATCATGAAGTTGTTGTTTCCGATTATCCGCTATTTGATTATCCGCCCTATGAAACTGTTTTGACAAGTAAAATTGTTGATGTAGCAGAACATGAAAAGCTAGATATACTTCATGTCCATTATGCAATACCTCACGCTTCTGCTGCTTATATGGCAAAACAAATTCTGAAAAAAAAAGGAATCTCCTTACCGTTTATTACGACTTTACACGGAACAGACATAACCTTAGTGGGGAAAGACCCGTCCTTTGAACTGGTAATTAGTTTTTGTATAAATCAATCAGATATTGTTACATCGGTTTCTAAATATCTTAAAGAAACAACGTATGAACATTTTAAAGCAGAAAAAGAAATCATTGTTGTTCCGAATTTCATACAACCTCGAAAGGAATTAGCACCTCCAAACTTAAATTTAAGAAGAAGGTACGCGAAAGATGATCAATATGTCCTTTGCCATATCTCTAACTTTAGAAAAGTAAAACGCGTTGAAGATGTAATGAAGACCTTTCATCTTATTTCTCAGAAAAAAGATGGGGTGTTGCTTCTTATTGGCGATGGCCCCGAACGATATAAAATGGAAGAATTATGTAGAAGCTTGAGATTGTGTGATAAGGTTTTGTTTTTAGGAAAAATAAGAAATACTCAACCCGTATTAGAAATATCAGACTTATTTTTGCTTACATCAGAAATAGAAAGTTTTGGGTTGGCGGCTTTAGAAGCAATGGCTGCGGGGGTACCTGTGGTTTCAACCAATACCGGTGGTCTACCGGAAGTAAATCATCATGGTGTTTCAGGGTTTTTATCTCATGTTGGAGATATAGAAGATATGGCTTCTAACTCATTGAAAATTTTGGAGTCTAAAGATAAACACCTTTCTTTCCGCAAAGGAGCGTTAAAGACAGCGGAAAAGTTCGAGGCAACAAAAATCATTTCCATTTACGAAAATTTATATCACTCATTAAAATAACGAGCATAAAAAAGGAGGGGAAACCCTCCTTTTATGCAAAAGATCAAATAAAATTTACTATTTTTTTACAAACTTACGTGTAGAAGATGTCGTTTCAGTAGAAACGGTTACAAAGTAAATACCATCATTGAATGATGAAACATTGATTTTTTCGGTTTTATCAGCCGTTCCCGTATAAACGATTTTACCTGTTACATCTGTAATTTTAACACTTGCATTATTCCCTTCGTTAAAGGTAATCGTAAGAATATCTTTAACAGGGTTAGGATAAACCGCTAAGCCGATTTGATTTTCTTCATTGATTCCTGTGGTGTTTTCAAAGTTCATACGAACAATAGGTGTTCCCGTAATATAATACCATGTTCCACCATTGTCCATCGGATCATATAAAAGAGATGTTCCGGGGTCAGATGTTCCGGCTGTTGTTACTACAATGTCACTTGTATTACCTCCGTCACCATCTGTTTGAATACCTACAAAATAAGTTTTGTTTGCATCCAATGGTTGTGGCGTAAGTAGAGGCAATGTTAATATTCCATTTAAATCTGCAGCAGTAACTTGGTGTATGTCTGATTGGTTTGGAAGAGCAACAAGGTTTCCTGAAGCATCTAATTCATAAATTTTAGCGATTAAGAAAGCACCTACATTGGTCGTGTTGTGTAATTGAACATCAATAGAATAAAGTGTTTGTGCTTGCCAGATATCAAAAAGGTTTCCAAGTTCATAAGGATCTCCGCCATACCCAAATGATCCCGAAGGAGTGTTATTATCTCTTGCATAAATATGATCGGTTACGTCCATTGTAATACTAGGGAGAGCATTATTTGCAGGAATGTCATCTATTTCATTCATAGAAACAGCTCTGGCAATATTGTAAGTTCCTATTCCTCCGGTAGGTGTCCATGAGACAACAATAGAATCTGTAGCTCCTGTAGCAAATGAATTAACAGGAGTGCTGGAACCGTTAAAAGTTTCTTGTCCGGTAACACTTAGATCAAGCGTTACGTTGGTTAGATTATTGATCCCTGAGTTTCTAATATTTGTAGAGAAATCAATTGCTACAACTTGTTCATCAGGAATTTGATAATAATTTAATCCTGCTGTTCCCCAGTAAGAAGAAAGAACTTCTATGTCGTTGTCAGGATGTGTAACAATTTTTAAGTCATCCAAATACCAACCGTAAGTAACCCATGCATTAGGGTTGGTACTTGAAGGGAAGTCAGAAGTCCAAACAAAACGGATACTTACATTGGTAGCGTTTCCACTAATAAAAGGAGCTAAGTTAACAACAACGTTTTCAGGGTTATTATATGGTGCTCCTCCGCTAGCTGAATAAACAGGATAGTCTAAATTGTTTCTAACTTCAGTCCAAGTAACACCTCCGTCGGTACTTATTTCAACAGACTGTTTATCATTAAAACGGGCACCATATTCTTGAAACTCTAAATTAACCTGTCCGGTATTTGTTAATGATTGTGCTGCTGCCAATGCTACAATATCTAAAGGATTTGCTAAGGTAAGCGTGTATGTTACGTTCATCACCTGTGTTCCCGGAGAGGCTGTTGGGTCTCCATTTGCAACTTCTGCAAAATTTCCCCCGGATGTAGAAGAAATCCCTGTGGAACTCCACCACCCGTCTGCTGTCGCGTCAATCGTCCATCCGAACTCTGCACCTGTTTGTCCGTCATTATCAATCACCCAGTCACTGGGGTTATCAAAATTATCACTCCAAATGGTTACCCCTAAAGCTTTAGGTGTTGCAGCATTAAAAGTGTTTAAAGGTTTTACGGTTGAAATATTGTTGGAGAGTTCTCCAAAACGATACTCCTTTGCTTTTACTTGTGCATTAACTCCTCCCGAAAGCAGAAAAGCAAATGACAAGGCACTTAAATAGCTTTTTTTCATAATTTCTAAATTTTATAAGTTTACACTGTAAAAGTAAGACTTTTTTAAAAAAAATATATTCCGTTAGCTCAATAATAATCACACATCCCTCAAGAAAGGTAGTTTTTCCCTGGCATTTATTAAGTTTTTGTAAATCAATGTGATGGTTTCAACAAAATTATCTTCGTGTGTTAAAAAAACTTTTTCACCAAGCGCATTGACCACCTTTGAGTTTCCATTGTAAATGGTTTTGTTTGCATCTACTCCTGAGCGGTTGACACCAACAACATAAGATTGATTTTCTATTGCTCTTGCATTTAGTAGTGTATCCCAATGAGAGATTCTTTTTTCCGGCCAATTAGCAACATACAATATAAGGTCGTAAGCAGGTCTCCCCTTTTCAATACGATTTCTAACAATTTCAGGAAATCTCAAATCATAACATATTTGTAATTGTATATTCCATCCTTTGTAATTAATGATAACCTCTTTTTGCCCGGGGGTAAAATAGAGATCTTCCCCTGCAAGGGAGAACACTTTACGTTTGTCATAATGAATGATTTTTCCATCAGGAAAAACAAAGACTCCTCGATTGTAAAAAAGATGGTTTTCGGAAATAATTAGAGAGGTATAAAAAGCACAATTTTTTTTTGAAGCTTGTTTTTGCAACCATCTGATAGAGGCACTATTCTCCCACTCTTCTGCCAAAGCATGAACATTCATACTAAATCCTGTTTGGAACATTTCGGGCAGGACAATTAAATCTGTTGAAACATTTTCTAACAAGGATTCATAATTTTCAAAGTTAGCTTGTTTATCTTCCCAAGCTTGATTTGCTTGAACTAAAGTTACTTTTAAATCTTGCATAATTTTTCAGTTGCTTTTGTTAAAGTTTCATCATCTTTTGCAAAGCAAAAACGAATTATTTTTTGATTTCGTTTATCTTTATTGAATACAGAAATAGGAATCGCTGCAACACCATATTTTATCGTCAATGTTTTACAAAAATCAACATCATTTTCTCTTGAAATACCGGAGTAGTCAACAGTTTGAAAATAAGTTCCCTCACAAGGAAGA
>JALWLM010000405.1 GCA_027084145.1 Crocinitomicaceae bacterium
GGAAATAACGTAGAGAATTTAGTAGATGAACATACGCAAGCACTAAACCTTGGCCTTTATGGTGCTGATTTAGGATATAGTTCCTTGTATGACAATAAAAAATATATCCTTAAATACCTTAAAATAATTCAATCACTTACCTCTGAACTTGGTCTCAACTCTGCATTTGATGAAAAATTTATGAAAGAATTTGAAAGCAGTATTGGTGATTATAAAAAAATGTTGATTTTAATGTCTGAAACATTTAAAAAAGCGGACAATTTATTAAAACACTCTGAGAAAAAACACATTTCTGCACTCATTCTAACCGGTGGATGGGTAGAATCTCTTCATATTGCCACCAATCTATATAAGACAAAAAACTCTGAAGAAATTCAACGAAGAATTGCGGAACAAAAATATACACTCACATCAATCATTGATATACTAAATGAATATAATGATAATGGAAAAAACGATTTGTTAATTTCCAATTTAAAAGAACTTCAAAAATCATACGACAAAGTGATGATCAATTACGAGTATAATACTCCCGAAACATTTGAAGATAAAAAAACAACCCATTTTAGACATAGCATAATAATTCAAATGGATGATTCATTAATTGATGAAATCAACCAAAAAATTCAAGATATCAGAAACCTAATTATAAAATAAAAAACCATGAAATATATTTTCCTCTTCATATTTACAATCTCTATTTTCGGATTTAATGTGCTTTCTCAATATGATTGTGAGAAGTTAGTTACAGAATGTGAAAAGCTAATGACATCTGGAGAATCCGAGGAATCTTTCATTTCAGACGGACAGGTTTATTCGGCTTTCCTTGATAGAGAAAAAGCAGAGTTTAAGACAACATTTTATGGTGGGACGACTTATCGTATTGCAACAACTGCGGGAGTAGAAGAAAATTATGTCATTTTCACAATAAAAGATTTAGAAGGTAATATCCTATACTCGAATAAAAATTATAACAACGCTCCTGTTTGGAACTTTAATATCAAAAACAGTTTACCTGTCATTATTACCCTAGAACTTGACTCAGACCTTAAAGCTACAGGCTGTGTAATTATGCTTATAGGGTTTAAAAGTTAATCTTTAGATGAGTGATAAAATTCTTCAAGCATTAATGCAACTCTTTGCGATTATTGCAAAGGTTGACTTAGAAGAATTTGAAAAAAACAAACATCTCACCAGTAAACAGGGGAAGCAGATTATTTCTGACTTTTTAATGTCAGAATTAAGTACAAGAGATGTAGAGAATTATTTAGAGGTATTCGATAAATATTTAAACACAACTCGAAACACACTCATAAAAAAAAGTAAATCACAAAAAAGAACCTCTCTCCACTCTGTAAAAGTTCTTCGTATTTGTACGCAAATCAATAAAGAATTAACTCAACAACAAAAAATAATTGTCTTAGTTAAGGTCTTAGAGTTTATCTACTCACAGGGTGAAATTTCAGAAAAAGAACTTGATTTTGCTCAAACTGTTGCGGAAACGTTTAATATTAGTAAAGAAGAATATGAATTAATTCAATATATTGCTCAGTTTCCAAGAAATAATTATTTCCTTGATAAAGAGAATTTGCTCTTTTGTCATTCTATAAATATCGATGAGTTAAAGAATGCAACAGTACTAAAAGTAAAAAACATTACACAACCCATTATTTTTGTCTTCATACCTAGTATTCAAGTCTTTTTAGTCAAATACACAGGAGAAGATGATCTTTATATTAATGGACGCGTCGTTAAAACAAGTAAAATACATTTTTTCCATAGCGGTTCAACATTAAAAACAACAAAGTCTCCCCAAATCTATTATTCTTATATATTAAAAGAGATCAAAAGAAACATCTCTAATATTCCGGAGATAAGTTATGAAGTTGATAAACTTTCATATGCTTTTAATGATTCAACCTTTGCTTTTAAAAATCTTTATTTCGCAACAAATTCCGGAAATCTTATAGGGATTATGGGGGCATCGGGAACAGGAAAAACAACATTAATCAATGTACTTAACGGAAATAAAAAGCCCACTTTTGGGAAGGTTCTCGTTAATGGGATAGATATACATCAAGAAAAACATCGTTTAAAAGGAGTCATCGGACATGTTAGCCAAGATGATTTGCTAATTAGTGAATTGACGGTCTTTGAAAACATCTATTACAGCGCAAAACTCACCATTAAAGATATTTCAAAAAAAGAACTTCTTAAAAAAATATTCTTTCTCTTAAAACGATTAAATTTATATCATGTCAGAAATTTAAAAGTCGGTAGTTTAACCGATAGGATATTATCCGGAGGACAACGCAAACGTTTAAATATTGCTTTAGAACTAATACGAGAACCCCATATTTTATTTATTGACGAACCCACTTCCGGATTGTCAAGTAAAGATTCTGAGAACATTATGAGTTTGCTCAAAGAGCTTTGCTTAGAGGGTAAACTCATCTTTACTGTGATCCACCAACCTTCTTCAGAAATATTCAAACTTTTTGACAGATTGCTTATTTTAGACCTTGGAGGATATTTAATTTATGACGGGATTCCTCTTAATGCGATTGTTCATTTCAAAACACATTCACTTCATAGTTCACCGGAACATGCTGAATGTGATTTATGTGGTAATGTAAATCCGGATCAAATTTTTGATTTAATCGATTCAAAAGTTATCAATGAATATGGAGTAGAGACAGAAAACAGAAAACGAACTCCAAAATACTGGCATGAAC
>JALWLM010000406.1:0-9717 GCA_027084145.1 Crocinitomicaceae bacterium
GGGATGGAGACACCATCTATTTCCCTGTGTTCGACAGAAGACATAACGTCAACTTAGTTGTAACTTATATCCTCGGAAAGAAAAAAGATTTTGAATTTAGTGCGAGATGGAATTATGGTTCGGGACTACCATTTACTCCAACAGCCGGATATTATGAAAACATTACGTTCTCCGGAGGTGTCGATACGGATATTACTACCGAAAATGCTAATGAAGTAACAACGATTCTAGGTTCTTTTAACAGTGCGCGTTTAACAGATTATCACCGGTTAGACCTTACCCTAAAAAAACGATTTACATTTAAAAATAATGCTCTATTAGAATTAGTTGCATCTATAACAAATGCATACAATCGAAAAAACATATTTTATGTAAACAGGGTTACCGGAGAGCAAATTTATCAATTCCCCATTTTACCAAGTTTTGGATTGAGTTATAAATTTTAAGAACTTAATACACAATATTTAAAAAAAACATTATCTTTGCGCTCCTGTCTCGGGAAGGCAGAATAAATAAATTTATAAACCGAGGTTTCGTACCTCAAATATAATTGAAAGATTATGGCAACTAGAATTAGATTGCAAAGACACGGAAAAAAGGGAAAACCTTTTTATCACATTGTAGCGGCAGACAGTAGAGCGCCAAGAGATGGTAAATTCATTGAAAAACTGGGAATTTACAATCCAAACACAAACCCTGCAACTATCGAAATTAATTTTGATAGAGCATTGTACTGGTTACAAGTAGGAGCAGAGCCTACAAATACTGCAAGAGCAATCCTTTCTTACAAAGGAGTGATTTATAAAAACCACCTAATTAAAGGTATTAAGAAAGGTGCTTTAACAGAAGAGCAAGTAGAAGAGAAGTTTTCGAAATGGCTAGAAGAAAAAGAAGCGAAAATCGAAGCGAAGAAAAAGGGATTATCTGAAGCTGAAGCAAAAGCTGCAGCAGAGAACAAAAAGAGAGAAGCTGAAATCGCAGCAGCTAAAGAAGCTGAAATCGCAGCTAAAAATACTCCTGAGGCTCCAGAAGAAGATACAACTGAAGCAACTGAAGCTCCTCAAGAGGAAACACCAGAAAACACAGAAGAGACAAAGACTGAAGAATAATATGAACAAGGAAAATTATTTCCTTCTTGGTAAAATTGCGAAACTTCACGGATATAAAGGTGAAGTTTCGCTGTTTTTAGACGTTACAAATCCGGATGATTACACTTCTTTAGACGCTATTTTTATTGATATAAATAATCGTTTAGTTCCTTTTTTTATAGAATCTATCAAAAGAAAAAACAACACTTTTGTGTCTGTTAAATTAGAGGGAGTTGATTCAGAAAATGATGCCCGGCCATTACTTAAAAAAAATGTTTATCTTCCTGAAGAAATACTACCCAAACTTGAAGGGACTCACTTTTATGATCATGAAGTTATTGGTTTTACAGTCTTTGATCTAAAAGAAGGTCAGGTTGGAGAAATAAAAGATGTAATTGATTTTAAAACCAATCCTTTACTACAAATTTATCAGGGAGAAAAAGAAATTTTGGTTCCCCTTATCGAAGGGCTCGTAAAGAAAATAGATAGAAATAAAAAAGAAATGCATATTGACGCTCCGGAAGGATTAATTCAAATGTATTTAAATCTTTAATGTCTTCCTTTCGTTTTAAATATTTCACAGTTCAACAAAAATATAACGCATTAAAAGTCGGCACAGACGCAATGCTTTTAGGCAGCTTTATCGATCCTTCCGGAAAAACAAAAGCTTTGGATGTCGGGACAGGAACAGGCGTGCTTTCATTAATGGTTGCACAAAAAAATAGGACCTTATCTATTGATGCAATAGAAATAGACCCTGTCAATTGTTTAGACTGCAGTGAAAACTTTAAAAATTCTCCTTGGAGTGACCACTTAAAATTGATTAATGCAGACTTCTTCACCTTCTCTTTTAAAGAAAAGTACGACCTTATTTTTTCTAATCCTCCTTTTTACTCTGATTCACTTTTAAGTAATTCTCAAAGAGTTTCAAAGGCAAAACATACCGCTTTTTTTTCGATAGAACTCTTTTTTAAAAGAGTAACCGACCTTTTGACGGAAAATGGAGAAATTTATTTAATTATTCCTTATGTCTCTGCCAAAGAATGGGAAACATATGCCCTCAATAATCATCTAACAATAACAAAAAAAGTTACTCTTTTCAGTAAAAAAGAAAGCAATCCAATAAGGCAAATTATCGTTTTTTCAAAAAAGAAAAATGATCATTTAACCCTACAATCATTTTTTGTAAGGAATCATGATGGGTCTTATTCTGATGAGTATAAAATCCTCACTAAAGATTTTCACGGAGTCGTTTTAAGATAATGCCTTTACACAGCCTCCTCTATCAAAAATAACAGGACTGTTTCTGATATTTTGTAATTTAAATCACACTATTCTTAATAAAGTGATGGATAACTTGAAGGGTCTGCTTCATGCATTATTTCATAAGCTTTCTCAACAATATCATCAATATTTGGTTTTGAAAAATAATCACCGTCGGAACTATATGCAGGACGATGATCTTTTGCACTTACAGTAACCGGGGCAGAATCCAAATAATAATATCCATTTTGCTTTACTAAAATTTGGTCAAGCATAAATGCTGTTGCTCCACTACTAACATCTTCATCTACAACTATTAATCGGTTGGTCTTTTTTAAAGACTCCGCTATTTTATGATGAATATCAAACGGCAATAAGGTCTGCACATCAATCAATTCAACAGAAACCCCCAGCTGTTCTAATTCTTTCACTGCTAATTGACAAATATTAAATGTTGACCCGTAAGAAACCATTGTTAAATCTGTTCCCTCTCTTGTAATTTCAGGCACACCCAAAGGTTCTTTAAATTCTCCAATGTTATTAGGCATTGGTTCTTTAGTTCTATATCCATTTAAAGGCTCAACAACCAGTGCGGGTTCTTCCGCCTCTAACAATGTATTGTAAAAACCAGCTGCTTTTGTCATATTTCTTGGAACACAAACATGAATGCCTCTTACCGCATTGATAATCATTCCCATCGGTGAACCACTGTGCCAAATACCTTCTAGACGATGTCCCCTTGTGCTAACGATCAACGGAGCTTTTTGTCCTCCTTTTGTTCTATATTGAACTGTTGCCAAATCATCAGACATTACCTGAAGCGCATAAAGTAAATAATCCAAATACTGAATTTCAGCAATAGGTCTTAACCCTCTCATTGCCATACCGATTCCTTGCCCGACAATTGTACACTCTCTAATACCGGTGTCAGACACACGAAGCTTCCCGTATTTTTCTTGAAGCCCTTCAAGTGTCTGATTAACCCCTCCTATTTTCCCCGCATCCTCTCCAAATATTAATGTGTGAGGTTTTTTTTCTAAAATTTTATCATAATTTTCCCTCAATACAATTCTTCCGTCCACCATTTTAGGCTGTTCATCATAAACAGGAGCAACGGGCGTAACTTTAAGTGCAGAATCATCTCGCTCCGAATATAAAAAAGAGCTATATCTATCAAAATTTTTCTCTAATTGAGTCTGAATCCAATCTGATAATTTTTCTTTTGATGGTATTTGTTCATCTTTCACCATTCGAAGGACTTTTCGCGTTGCAGTCATAACATCCCTTCGAGTAGGATTCATCTCTTTTTCTAACTCCTCTCTTACCTTTTGAATAAAGACGCTATTTGAACTCTCTTTTACTACTTCTTCTATCAACCCTAATGCTTTACTTAAATCTTGCTTTATATCATTTGTAAAATCCTTCCAAGCTTCATTTTTTTGCTCACGAACATATTTCTTTGCTTCAGCTTTAATCGCATCTAACTCCTCTTGATTTGCAATTTTATTCCCATTTACTTCATATCCGAGAATCCATTCTTCAAACTTATTAATACAGTCATATTCAACCTCCCACTTTAATCTTTCTTCATCTTTATATCGCTCATGAGACCCACTGGTTGAGTGACCCTGTGGTTGGTTTACTTCTTTTACATGTACAAGAACAGGAACATGCTCTTCTCGTGATAAGCGAACTGCTTTTTCGTAAGTTTGACATAAATCGACATAGTCCCATCCCTTTGTGGTAAATATCTCATAACCCGGCTTGTCTTCTGTTCGTTGCATTCCTGAAAGTGCTTCAGAAATACTGTCTTTTGTTGTTTGATATTTTCTTTCCACGGAAATACCATATCCGTCATCCCAAACACTCATTACCATTGGAACTTGTAATACTCCCGCCGCATTAATTGCTTCCCAAAAAGGCCCCTCTGATGTCGATGCATCTCCTATAGTTCCAAAAGCAACCTCATTCCCTTTGTCTGTAAATTTCTTAAATTGTTCTAAAGAAGATAGTTTTTCGTCTTTTCTATAAATTTTAGAAGCTAAAGCCAGCCCTATAAGACGTGGCATTTGACCTGCTGTAGGGGAAATATCTGGAGAACTGTTTTTTTGCTTCATCAAATTTTTCCAAGTACCATCCTCATTCAAACTTCTCGTTGCAAAGTGCCCCCCCATCTGTCTTCCCCCTGATTGCGGTTCATACTTTAAATCTGTATGTGCGTATAATCCGGCAAAATATTGTTTTACCGTTAATTGACCTATGGCCATCATCAAGGTTTGATCACGATAGTACCCTGAACGGAAATCCCCATCTCTAAATTGTTTTGCCAAAGCAATTTGAGCAAGCTCTTTACCATCTCCAAAAATTCCAAACTTTGCTTTTCCGGTAAGCACTTCTCTTCTTCCCAATAAAGACGTTTCTCTGGAAATCAGTGCTAATTTAAAGTCATCTAACACTTGTTTTTTAAATTCTTCGAATTGAAGTTCTTGTGCGCTGGAAATGGTTGATTCTTTAGACATAAAACACTTTTTTAGAGTTGCAAATGTACGGTTTTAAGCCCAATTTTAAAAGAAAACACGGAAATAAAATATCAAGAATAGTCGTGATTTATTTTCCTTATATTATCAACTTTATTATCTTGCAATATGATTTTTTCAGCATCATAAACTATGAAAGTTTTATCATTTTACCTCATCTTTTTTTTCTCTCTAAGTGCTTTCGGGCAAAATAAACTCGATTCATTAGGCCACTTTCCATACCTCAATGGTCCTCATCAAACAAAAATCAATGATGTTTGGGGTTATGTCGATGAATTAGGAAATGAATATGCTTTAGTTGGAACAGAAAACGGAGTTTCTATTGTAAATGTAAACAATCCCTCTAATCCGTATGAAGTTTTTTGGTTTCCTGATATGCACTCCATTTGGAGAGATTTAAAAGTATGGAACGACTATCTTTATGTTACAACAGAAGCACAAGCGGAATTATTAATTATCGACTTATCCCCGCTTCCTGCATCTAATAATCTTCCCTACACACGATACTCTAACGGGTGGAAATCGGCTCATAATATTTATATAGACGAAAACGGATTTGCTTATATTTTCGGGCCAAACAGAGGAAATCAGGGAGTCATTATTTTAGATGTCGCTTCAAGCCCTATGAATCCGGTGGAAGTGGGTACTTTTGACAACTGGTACGTGCATGATGGTTATGTAAGAAATGATACCTTGTACCTCGCACATATTCTTGATGGTTTTTTAAGTATTGTTGATGTCTCTAATAAAAACAACCCTATTCTACTTGGAACAAAAACAACGCCGTCCAACTTTACTCATAATATCTGGCCTTCTGACAATGGGCAATATGTCTTTACAACAGATGAAGTAGTCGGAGGATATATCGGGGCTTATGATATCACTGATGTTAATAACATCATAGAGGTAGATCGAATACAATCATCTCCCGATGTGGGATATGTGATTCCACATAATGTACATGTGAAAAATGATTTTTTAATTACCAGCTATTATTCTGACGGAGTTGTTATTCATGATGCAAGCCGTCCTTACAATTTAATTGAAGTTGGATATTTTGACACCTACCCTCAAGGACAGACATCTAATTATAATGGATGTTGGGGAACCTACCCCTTTCTTCCTTCAGGTATTATTTTGGCAACCGATAGAGACAATGGGCTTTTTATCTTAGGAAATAATTACGGGAAAGCCTGTTATCTTGAAGGAACAATTACCGATGCCGTTACAAACAACCCGGTTCAAGGAGTGGATGTTAATATTCAAAATATAATTTCTCCCAATTCATCAAATAATTTAGGCTTTTATGCAACAGGGGTTGCTGCCTCCGGAAATTATACGGTTACTTATTCAAAGGTCGGCTATTTTTCACAAACAAAAAATTTAACCTTATCAAATGGACAAGTGACGATACAAGACATACAATTAACACCAATCACACCTTTTTCTCTTATTGTAAACGTTTTTGAAAAAGAAACCGGAAATCCGGTATTAGGAGCAGATGTCCGTTTAAAACATTCATTAATTACCCATGATGAACAAACAAACGGAATCGGACAAGCATTCTTCCAATTATATTATGAAGACAACTATGATTTAATCACAGGGAAATGGAAATATCAAACACAATGTGAATTCAAATACATAGATCAAAATACCGGTGAAATTAATATTTATTTAGAGAAGAAGTTTTTTGATGATTTTTCCTTTGATTTCGGCTGGACTGTTTCAAGCACGGCGACAACAGGAAAATGGGAAAGAGGAAAACCCTTTAATGCAGATGGAAACTCTTTCATCAAAGAAGATGTTTCGGATGATTGCGGTGAGTTATGCTTTATTACGGGAAACAAAAACACCTATAATGGAGATGCTGACGATGTCGATAACGGTACAACAACCTTAAGATCTCCGATTATGGATTTGACAACTTTCGAAGAACCTATTCTCAATTATTCTCGATGGTTCTATTGTCATTTCGGACCGGGGAATGTTGATGACACTCTCCGTGTATTTATTTCCAACGGGAACGAAGTCATTGAACTTGATAAAATCGGTCCTCAAGGAAACACTCCCGGAACTTGGGTGAACAAATCATTTAACTTGAAAGAAAAAATAAACCTATCCTCAACAATGCAGTTAATCGTTGAAATTAGCGACCTCGATCCGGATGTCAATATTACAGAAGCAGGGTTTGATTATTTTTCCATCACTGAAAAAAACGAGTTAGTCTCTTCAATTGAATCCTTTATAATACTTCCTAACCCTGTCGTTAATAATCTCTTACAAGTCAATGGTGTTAAAGACAACACAAGATATATGATTTATTCAATCAAAGGAAAAACGCTCATGGAAGGAACCATTTCTAAAGATATGAATACAATCAACCTCTATCAATTAAGTGCCGGGGTCTATTTTATAAAAATCGAAAACCACATCGAACGCTTTATAAAAATGTAATCGCTTAAAGTTTGATTATATTTGTTGCATAATATTAAAAAAAATGGATGTTTCAATTGTTATCCCGTTATATAATGAAGAGGAATCCCTTCCGGAATTACACGACTGGATTGTAAGGGTAATGAACCAAGAAGGTCTTTCGTATGAGATTATTTTTGTTGATGATGGAAGTAAAGACGACTCATGGAAAGTCATTGAATCACTCCGTGAAAAAGACTCCAATGTAAAGGCAATTAAATTTCAAAGGAATTATGGAAAATCAGCGGCTCTTCAAAAAGGATTTGAAGTGGCTCAAGGGAATGTCGTTATTACAATGGATGCTGATTTACAAGATTCTCCCGACGAGATTCCGGAACTTTATAAAATGATTACAGAGAACGGTTATGATATGGTCTCGGGATGGAAAAAGAAACGCTACGACCCCCTATCTAAAACGATTCCAACAAAACTATATAATTGGGCGGCAAGAAAAATAACGGGGATCTATTTACATGATTTTAATTGTGGTCTCAAGGCATACAAAAAAGAGGTTGTTAAAAGTATTGAAATCTATGGAGATATGCATCGTTACATTCCCGCCCTAGCAAAATATGCCGGATTTACAAATATCGGAGAAAAAGTTGTCCAACATCAAGCTAGAAAATATGGCGTTACAAAATTCGGGTTAAACCGATTTTTAAACGGCCCTTTAGATTTGCTCTCTGTTGCTTTTATTGGTAAATTTTCTAAAAAACCAATGCACTTTTTCGGCGCTTTTGGAGTTCTAATGTTTTTGATCGGATTTTCCTTTGCTTTTTATCTGGGTATAGATAAGCTTTTTTTTAACAAAACCGGTGTTAGAATTGCGGAAAGAGCAGAGTTCTATCTTGCTTTAACGGCAATGATTCTCGGTGTCCAATTTTTCTTAGCCGGGTTCTTAGCGGAGTTAATCGGCCGCTCTTCTTCTCAAAGAAATGTCTATCTTATAGAAAAAACAATCGATGTCAAAAAATAAATGGGGAATTGATAATACCTGGACACTGTTTTTAGATCGAGATGGTGTTATTAATGAACGAATTGTTGATGGTTATGTAACAACATACAACGATTTTCGTTTTATTGAAGGTGTCAAAGATGCCATACGTATATTTTCAGATGTTTTCCAACATATCTTTGTAGTTACCAACCAGCAAGGAGTTGGAAAAGGGTTGATGACCGAATATGACTTACTAAAAATACACGGCATCATGTGTGATGAAATTTATCAAGAAGGGGGAAGAATTACAAAGTGTTATTTCGCTCCAAATTTAAAAGGGGCGGAAGATGATATGAGAAAACCGGGAACGGCAATGGGAGAATTGGCGAAAATGGAATTCCCCGAAATTGACTTCTCAAAATCCATTATGGTGGGAGATACCGATTCCGACATCTTATTTGGCAAGAATCTTGGAATGAAGACGGTACGTATCTTAACAAAAGAAGAACCTATTAAAAAAATAAACGCAGATTTAGAAGTGAAAAACCTATTGGAATTTGCAAACATATTAAAAGAAGAAAAATGAAATTATTTACCGTCATATCCTGTCTGTTTTTAAGTAATCTGCTATTTTCCCAATGGAATCAAGTAGATGAAAGAGGTAGAAAACAAGGCCCTTGGGCAAAAGTTTATGAAGGAAGAAAAGTATATGTTTACAAAGGTCAATTTAAAGACGATAAGCCTATCGGTAAGTTTATTTATTACTATTCCTCCGGAAAAGTGAAAGCCGTCATCAAACATGACTCTAACGGGAATCGTTCCGAAGCCTTTTTTTACCACGAAAACGGTGTGTTAATGAGTTACGGTATTTTTCGTGATATGAAAAAAGATAGTACATGGGTAACTTTCACAAAATACAAACATTTAAACACAGTTGAAAATTATAACGATGGAAAATTAGACGGTGAAAAAACGGTTTATTACCTTCCTGAAAAACGAGAAAGTAAACAAAGGATACCTTCTGCTATTTTTCACTACAAAAATGGCAAACTACACGGAAAATTTAAAGAATACTTTGTTGACATGTCTGTCAAAACCGAGGGAGAGTATTATCATGATAAAAAACATGGTGTTTGGGTTCGATATCATCCTACAGGAAAAAAAATGATGTTGACAAGATATCATAAAGGAATTAAACATGGATGGGCATTTGCTTATGATAAAAGCGGAAAAGAAACAAATCGTATTTATTATTATTATGGGAGAAAACTAGAAGGAGAACAACTTAAGAAAAAACTCCGATGGATGAAAGAAAATGGAATTGACCCCAATAAGTATTATGAAAAGCCTCCTTCAAAAAAATAAAAAAGCAACATTTTTCTTTTTATCTCGTTTTAATAAGTGATTAAATATAAAC
>JALWLM010000406.1:9727-11507 GCA_027084145.1 Crocinitomicaceae bacterium
CTTTTTAATTTTATTCGTTCTGATGGGCTGTAAAAAAGATACGGGTGCTCCAAATTTTCATTTTGATTATTTCGGACTCGAAGAAGGCCGTTATGTGATTTACGACGTTTTAGAAATCGACCATGATATAGATGCAACCATACAACATGACACCTCTGAGTACCAATTAAAAACCGTTTGGGGTGAAATTTATTATGACAATGAAGGGCGAAAATGCCGGAAATTCAGACGCTACATCTTAGATACATTGACGAATAACTGGATGCTCAAAGACACGTGGTACGGTTTAATTGACAATATTAGAGCAGAACTTGTAGAGGAAAATCAACGGGTCATAAAGCTTGTTTTTGCTCCCAGTCAACAGAAAGAATGGGATGCAAACGCTTACAATACTTTTGAAGAGATTCCTTGTTATTATGAAAATATTCATAAAGAATATACTATTAATAACACTTTATTTGATTCTACGGTGACCGTAGAACAAGCCAATGAGGCAAATTTGATTGATACGATTCGAAAATATGAGATCTACGCCAAAGGAGTTGGACTTATTTATAAACATTTTAAAGAAAATGATTATCAATTCACGAATACTCCGCACAAAGGAAGAGAGTTATACTACTCATTTGTTTCTTCCGGAATAGAGTGATTGTCTTTTTTTATCTACCTTTTCATAAAATACATCCCAATATAATTGACTTTAATCATTCAATCATTTATATTTGCGGGTTTTAATAGCATTTTAATTTTAAATAAAAGCAAATTATGCGGAATAAAGGATTTTTTTGGTTTTTAACAATTTTATTAACTGCCGTTTGTGTCTATCAATTGTCATTCACGTTTGTTTCGATGAATGTAGAGAAAAAAGCTGAAAAAGAAGCGGCAAGAAAAGTCGAAGAGTTAAAAAAGGAGGGAGAAAAAAATGACGGTGTTGTATTTCTCCCTAATGGGACAAAAGTAGATTTTGATAATCCGGAATCAGAAGAAATTGCTAAAGCTGCTTTCATTAACCAAATTCTAAAGGAAAAAGCAGATAAAGAAGTTTATCCTCTTTTCGGTTCTACTTTTAAAGAAGTAAAGAACAGAAGTTTAGCATTTGGTTTAGACTTGGTAGGGGGAATGAGTGTAACAATGGAAATCTCCATCCCTGATTTAGTAAAAAGCTTTGCTCAAAACCCTAGAAGTCTAAAATTTAGAAAGGTTTATGAGGCTGCCTTAGAAGAATACAACAAGAATGGAGGTGATTTCATTTCTATTTTTATTGCAAAACATAAAGAAATTAACAAAGATACGCCTCTAGTTCGTCTTTTTGATATCGCTGAAATTGATGAATTAGGGATGAAGTCAACAGATGAAGAGGTAGAAGCGTTCTTAAGAAAAAAAGAACGTGTTTCCATGGATGGTGTTGCAGAGATTATGATGCGAAGAATCAACCAGTTTGGCGTTGCTCAACCTAACATTCAAAAAGACCCGACAAAAAACAGACTTTATATTGAATTGCCGGGAGTACAAGATGAGGCAACAGTTGCTCAAAAACTTCAGTCTACGGCAAACCTTCAATTTTTTGAAAATTATAAATTCTCGGAAATAGGACAATTTTGGGAACAAGCAGCAATTTTATCAGAACAGCTTGAATCAGAAAACAATAAAGACAAAGACTCTACTGCTTCATTAGAAGAACTAACATCTTTAGATTCTAAAGAAGGATTAAATGCTCTTGTTCTTCCTTACACGGAATATGCAATTGCCGTAAAGCCTGAAAATAAAGCAAAAGTTGATG
>JALWLM010000407.1 GCA_027084145.1 Crocinitomicaceae bacterium
GTAGTAGTTTGAAAAATAATCGTTTCAAAATGCGGCACGCACCATATTTAAAGCGTTGCAAACAACTAAAACAAAATATAAATAGACTTAATCTATTGAATTTATGAAGACAAAATTACTTCTAGCGGGAATTTTCTCATTTTTTAATTATTTAATATATGCACAGGAACAATGCGGAACCGAGAGCAATGAAAATAGTGTATATCAAAGAACAACATCAAATTTTTATTCGTCAAAACAATTAGAAGGAGTTGCATTTTGTGTGAATGTATTTTTTCACGTAATTCGAAATGGTAGCGGTCAAACATCTATACCAAATTATTATCCTGAAACAATGCTTGATAAATTGAACGAAGATTATAATCAATATAATATTTCATTCAACTCACTGGGATTTGATTATATTGATAAAACTTCATTTTCGGGTGATGGCGAAGGTGTTTATAACGGAAATGTAGCAGAATTATTTGCAATAAACAATCATTCAAATGCCATTGATGTTTATATCACAGAAAAGGCAGATTGGCTTGGAAAAGCCAATGGCATTCTGTCAACAGAGTTAGTTGTTGTTAAGGACTATGCAACAACAGGAGTTCTTTCTCACGAAATGGGACATTGCTTGAATTTGTATCATACCCATGAAACAAAATTTGGACTTGAATTGCCCGATGAGTCCAACTGCAAAACCACAGGTGACTTAATTTGTGATACACCAGCAGATCCAAATTTATTCTATTTTAGAGATAATTTAATTAATTGTAGTTTCACAAGTGGTTCAATTACTGTTAATGGAGTAATTTATTATCCAGACACTAAGAACCTAATGTCGTACACTAATCCTGAATGTATGCAACATTTTTCAAATGGTCAAGTAGAGCGGATGAAAGAAGCTATGTATAATTCACCCGTTTTACAAGCAGTATTAACTTGTTGCAGTATAAAAACGATTACTATTTCACAAGCGAGTGCGGTGTGTTATTCTTCTGCCCAAACATTTTATCTTGATAATTTATGCTATAATACACAAACCTCATGGAGTGTATCCAATAATTTACAGATACTGGATCAAGATGATTTTAGTATAACCGTTAAAGCTTTAAATGCATCCGTTTCAGGTGAAGGAACAATTAATGCTACCTTTAACAACACCTCACAACAAATAACACAAACAGTTCATGTTGGTGTTCCTTCTAATTATATAGAAATAGGCAGAATTGAAAGTCAGTTTGTTGATATCTTTTATCAACGATGGACAAGACTTTTTATTCAGTATGTTACAGAGCCTGCTGGTTGGGAGTGGCAAGTTGATTATTGCTATGTGAAACCTAGTAATACCCGTGAAATACTTATATATCCAAGAGTCGTTGGACCAATAAGTGTAAAAATCAGACGAAATAATGAGTGTGGAAACGGACCATGGTTAATAAAAAATTTTGAAGTTATACAGCAAGGCAGTTATAAAATATTAAAACAATAAAAAACAAATAGTTATGAAAGTAATTAGTTTAGTGTTTGTTTTATTCATTTTGGGTTGTTCAAATAAACAAATTCCCAATATAGAACCCAATAATATTCCACAAGAACTTATTGGAAAATGGAAAATAGTTGAAGTGTATGAAACCGATGGAGCAAGTGAACCACAATGGAGAAATTACTCATCTTCAAATAATTTTGAAGTATGGTTTAAATCAGATGGAAAATATGTAAATAGTGATGGTGATGTAAATTGTTTAACCGGAACATATTCAGTGAAAAATGACACACTTAGTTATTTTTCATCTTGTGGAGGCAAATCAAAAGTATATATAGAATTACTTTTATCTGACACTATGATAATAGATGCTTTAAACTTTGAACCATTCAAAATAAAATATAATAAAGTCATTTCGGAAACGGAATAAAAACTGTTTGCAACATGCAATAAAAAACATAGGGCAAAAAGTACTATATTTAAAGGATAATACATTTAACTAGCAACTTGGAAGTTTGATTGGAAGGAGCTTAGAAATGCCCTACATTTCTTATTGCCAGCCGTTGTGCATAAGGCGTAAAGAAACAGGGTTTGGAAAAAAATAGAATAGTATAAATAATTTGTAAAAATCGTTTATATTTGTAATATGAAAAATAAAGCAATTATAACACCAAATATTTTACGATGGGCAAGGGAAACATCAAAGATGTCTGTTGAGACAGTTGCTTTAAAAATAAAAGTAAAAGAAGAAAATATTGAATTATGGGAAAAAGGTGATAAATATCCAACAATTAATCAACTTGAAAAATTATCAAAATTGTATCGCAGACCAATATCTGTCTTTTATTTACCTGAACCACCTTCTGATTTTCAGACTTTAAGGGATTTTAGAAAAAATCGTGATATTGATGAATATAGTACTGCTTTAACTTTTATCATTCGTGATATTCAATCAAAACAATCTTGGTTAAGCGATTTTTTAAAAGAAGAAAACGAACAACCATTTGACTTTATTGGTAGATTTAACAAGAATGACGATGTCAAAGTAATTGCAAATGACATTAAAAAAGTTTTAGAAATAAATGACCATTATTCCAATAATAATATATTAAAATACTGGATAGATAAAATTGAGCAAAAAGGAATTTTTGTTTCTCTTACAAGTAATGTACACAGCCACTTAAAAATTGATATTAAGGAAGTTAAAGGATTTGCAATAACTGATAACTATGCACCATTTATTTTTATTAATAGTGCAGAT
>JALWLM010000408.1 GCA_027084145.1 Crocinitomicaceae bacterium
TTTCAACTTTGATTTTATCTTTATCATCTAAATAATAAAATGTAAGATTTAAGTTAAGATAAAAATAAATTATGATGGACGGAAAAGAGTTTAAAAAATATGCGACAAAACATTTAGGTATTAACAGTACGCTTGTTGATGGTTATATAGAATCTTCATTAACACCTTATATCATAGAGGAACGTCAGTTAAACATGACGCAAATGGATGTTTTCTCTAGGTTAATGATGGATAGAATCATTTTTTTAGGAACAGGTATTAATGATCAAGTAGCAAATGTTATTAATGCTCAACTTTTATTTTTAGAATCTGTTGATCCCAAAAAAGATATTCAAATTTATTTGAATTCTCCCGGAGGTTCGGTATATGCAGGATTAGGAATTTATGACACCATGCAATATATCAGTCCCGATGTAGCTACTATTTGTACAGGAATGGCTGCTTCTATGGGAGCTGTATTACTTTGTGCAGGTGCTGATGGAAAACGCTCTGCATTAAAACATTCTCGCATAATGATTCATCAACCGATGGGAGGTGCTCAAGGACAAGCTTCCGATATAGAAATTACAGCTAGAGAAATACTAAAATTGAAAAAAGAACTTTACGAAATCATTGCTGAACATACCAAACAACCTTATGAAAAAATTGCAGATGACTCTGATAGAGATTATTGGATGACAGCTAAAGAAGCGAAAGAATACGGAATGATTGACGAAGTCTTATTCAGAAAAAAGAATAAATAACATGGGGAATAAAACAGAACATAACAATTGTTCTTTTTGTGGAAAAAGTCAAAATGAATCCGGGATACTCATTGCCGGACTTTCAGGACATATTTGTGCCAGTTGTATATCTCAGGCCTATGCAATTATCGAAGAGGAGCAAAATTCTATCCTAAAAAATGATTTAGATGAGTTAAATATTCTTAAGCCGGAAGAGATTAAGCAATATTTGGATCAGTATGTTATAGGGCAAGAAGATGCCAAAAAAGTGCTTGCCGTTGCTGTTTACAATCATTATAAAAGGCTGAATTACAAAATTAAAGATGATGATGTTGAAATTGAAAAATCAAACATCATTATGGTGGGAAGAACAGGTACGGGAAAGACTTTACTTGCAAAAACAATTGCTAAAATGTTAAACGTTCCTTTTTGCATAGCAGATGCTACCGTCCTAACAGAAGCAGGTTATGTAGGAGAGGATGTTGAAAGCATTCTTTCACGTTTGTTACAAGCGGCCGATTATAATGTTCAAGCAGCGGAGAGAGGTATTGTCTTTATCGATGAAATTGATAAAATCGCTCGAAAAAGTGATAACCCCTCAATTACAAGAGATGTTTCCGGAGAAGGAGTACAACAAGCACTTTTAAAATTACTGGAAGGTGCTACTGTAAGTGTTCCTCCCCAAGGAGGTAGAAAACATCCTGAACAAAAAATGATTCAGGTAAATACTAAAAACATATTATTCATTGCAGGTGGAGCTTTTGACGGTATTGAGCGAATCATTGCTAATCGGGTAAGTCGACAAACGATAGGTTTCTCTTCTTCTGAAAAAGAAAGCGTCGAAAAAGACGTTTTATTAAAGTATATCAATCCTACAGATATAAAACAATTTGGACTCATTCCTGAACTTATCGGTCGTTTTCCTGTTCTTACATATCTGGAACCTCTCGATAAAAAAGCTTTGAGAAGAATACTGACAGAACCAAAAAATTCTTTAATCAAGCAGTATATGAAAATGTTTGAATTGGATGGTGTAGAATTAAAATTTGATAATGAAGCTTTAGATTTTATCGTTGAAAAAGCAATTGAATTCAAATTAGGAGCTCGAGGGTTACGTTCTATATGTGAAGCAATATTGAATGATGCAATGTTTGAGATTCCTTCTCAAAATATCAAAGAATTTAGAGTTACATTAGAATATGCAACTTCCAAATTTAAAAAATCTAAATTGGCTAAATTACGAGTCGCTTAATTAAGGAACAGGATCATATCCGCTTCCTCCTCTTGGATGACAGGATAATATTCTTTTTATACCAAGATACAAACCTTTAAATATCCCCCACTTTTTCAATGCTTGAATCATATAGGTTGAACAAGTGGGAGTATATCTACAAGACTGAGGGAATATAGGACTGATAAACCATTGATAGAATTTAACGGTCAAAATAAAAGGAAAAACAATGATTTTTTTTATCATCTCTTTTAATTAGGCTTTGCTTTTTTAAATATTCCTTTAAAAAGAATTACCGGTAATAGGACTGCAAAACCAATTGCTATACCTACAATTAAATCTCCTAAAATATTCGGTAAATTATGAACTTTTTCATGTATCCACGGAATATAATGGCTAAAAATACCTCCGGAAACTAATAATAAAGCAATAGTTCCTATAATGGAAATCCCCCTAATTACCTTAGGTAAAAGTTTAATTAAAAATGCCCCTGCTTTTATATTCTTTTCTAAAAGGTAAAGACCAAAATCATCCATTCTCACAAGTAAAGCAACAACTCCATAAACACCAATTGTAGCAACCAAAGCAACAAATGAAACAGCTATAATCTGTACGGCTAAAGAACTTTCTGCAACAGCGCCTAAGGCTATAATCACAATTTCAGTAGATAAAATAAAGTCCGTTACAATTGCCGATTTTATTCTTTTTTTTTTTTTTTTTTATTTTTTTTTTTTCTTTAAAATATTTAAATTTTCTTTTTCTTTTTCCTTTT
>JALWLM010000409.1 GCA_027084145.1 Crocinitomicaceae bacterium
TCTTAAAAACAGACAATCAAGAAATTGCGAAAAAAATGACCATCAAAAACAATTAAAAAAAATAGAATTCCAATCTTATTAAGAATAAATAATATTTAATTCTTTTGTATATAAAGGAAAAAATTACCTTTGTTTTTAAAATCATTAAAAATTAAAAAATCATGGCAGTTGAAATAACAGATGCAAATTTTGAAGAAGTCGTAATGAAATCAGACAAACCCGTAGTGGTTGACTTTTGGGCAGCATGGTGTGGCCCTTGCAGAATGATAGGACCAATCATTGAAGAATTAGCTAAAGATTATGAAGGTAAAGCTATCGTAGGTAAAGTGAATGTTGATGAAAACCCCGGAGTTGCAGGACAATTTGGAATTAGAAGTATCCCTACCGTTATCTTTGTTAAAAACGGAGAAGTAGCTGACAAATCTGTAGGAGCAGTACCTAAAGATACTTTAAAAGCAAAATTAGATGCTTTGCTTTAACTAAATTTAATAAAATAACAACAAAAAAGATCGTCAATTGGCGGTCTTTTTTTATTAATCCATATCTTAGCGACAAAAAATGAACTCTACCTTTATACGACGATTAAAATTTTACGGAATAGGTTTTGGAGCCGGAATTTTATTCATACTCTTCTTTTTTGAAAACAGAGGCTGTTCTTGGTTGCCTGAAAATAGAGTCAAAAACAGCATTCTTGAAAGAGTTTTAGTAATCTCCGAGAAGACACAACAAAAGATGGCCCGAAAAAATATCCGTCCAAAAGATATTGTAGAAGTTCTTAATGATGGTGAAGTCGTATTTGGAGAAGGTAATCGAAGAGAAAAAAACAAGTACTATCAAATAGAAAAAAACGGAAATAAATATTATTTCCTGCTCCCAAGAGAAAGTTTTATTAGTGAAGTATTTCTTGATAATCCTAATCAACTGGAAGTAACCCGGAGAGGAAGTGGAAAGATGATTCATTTTCCTAATGACAAATATTTAGTTTATATCGAAGAAGATTCATTATTACTTTGTCAACAAAAATCTTTAGGAATAAAAGATGGCAAAGATGTGCTTCAAGCGATGAAAGAAAATGCTTTTTTTAATTTTGAAAAAACAAACTTCAAGACCTATCCAAAACCTGTTCACTCATTTAGTTTTACAACGAAAGAAGGAACTGAGGTTAAGTGCAAAGCAATATGGTATAAGAATAAAATTAATGTAACTTCTTTAAGTTTTAAAGGAGATATATGCAATAATCAATAAAAGTGTGAATAATTCAATCAACATTCTACAAAAGGATTAAATATCTTTTTTTACTTTTGAAAATTATGAATTTTACAGCAAAACAAATTGCCGATTTATTACAAGGAGAAATTGTTGGAGATCCAAACAAGGAGGTTACTACCTTAGCAAAGATAGAAAAAGGATGTGAAGGTGCTTTATCTTTTTTAGCAAATCCTAAATACGAACCTTACATCTACACAACAGCATCCTCTGTTTGTATTGTAAATAAATCATTCTCTCCAAGTAAAGAATTGCCGGACTCTTTAACTCTAATCAAAGTTGATGATGCTTATTCTTGCTTTGCAAAACTACTGGAACTTTATGATTCAATGCTGATAGAAGAACCTCGAATTGACCAACCGTCTTTTATTGACGAATCTGCCTCCATTGGAAAGGATGTTTATATTGGTCATTTTGTTTCTATTGGAAAAAACGTTGAAATTGGAGACAATGTTCGTATTTATCCAAATGTAAGCATCGGAAACAATGTCAAAATCAATGATGGAACTACATTGTATTCAGGAGTAACCATCTATAGAGATTGTATTATCGGGAAAAAATGCACCATACACGCCGGAGCGGTTATTGGAGCTGATGGCTTTGGGTTTGCTCCTGACAAAAACGGGAAATTTCAGCGCATCCCTCAGATTGGGAATGTTATTTTGGAAAATAATGTTGATATTGGAGCCAACTCAACCATTGACAGAGCTACAATGGGGAGCACAATTATCAAAGAAGGAACTAAAATTGACAACCTTGTACAAATAGGACATAATGTAGAAATCGGTAAGGACACCGCTATCGCAGCACAAGTTGGTGTTGCCGGTTCCACAACGATTGGAAACAATGTAATGATTGGTGGACAAGCAGGATTTGCAGGACACATTAAAGTTGGAAACAGAGTGATGGTTGCAGCGCAGTCGGGTGTTGGTAATAACGTAAAAGATAACACTACAATAATGGGGTCTCCTGCATTTGACAGTAATGATTATAAAAAATCTTTCGTTGGATTTAGACGGCTACCAATGATTTTAAAACGATTACAAGAGTTAGAAAGTAAAATAAAAAAATTAATTAAAGAGTAGTTAAAATAGTATGGCTGAAAATCAAAGAACGATAGCACAAGAAATTGAAATTTCAGGTGTAGGATTACACACCGGAGAAAACGTCAATTTAAAAATTTGCCCGGCAGCAGAGGGGTTTGGATATCGCTTTCAAAGAGTTGATTTGGATGGTCAACCAATCATTAAAGCAGATTGTGATAATGTTGTATCCACAGATAGAGGTACAACATTAGAACAAAATGGAGCTAAAGTATATACTGTTGAACACGTATTATCGGCTCTGTATGGCTGTCAAGTAGACAATGCTCTAATTCAAATGGATGGTCCTGAAGTGCCCATTATGGATGGTAGTGCAAAACCTTTTGTTGACGCAATTGAATCTGCAGGATATAAAGAACAAAACAAAGAAAGAGTTTATCTTGAACTCACGGAAAATATTAAATGGGAAGATACAGAGAAACAAATTGAATTTTTAGCGATTCCTGACCCTGAATACCGTATCACGGTAATGGTTGATTATAAATCACCTGTGTTAGGCACACAACATGCTTCCATGTATAATATTCGCGAATTCATTCCGGAGATAGCTCCTTGTAGAACTTTTGTCTTTTTTAGAGAATTGGAATTTTTAGCTAAAAACAACCTGATCAAAGGAGGTGATTTAGACAATGCTATTGTCCTCGTTGAAAGAGACAATATTAGTCAAGAAGAACTTGATGCTTTAGCCAAACTTTTAGGAAAAGAAGATTTAAAAGTATCATTTGACGGTATCGGAGTATTAAACAGTACAAAATTAAAATACGAAAATGAACCTGCCCGCCACAAACTTCTAGATATTGTCGGGGATTTAGCTCTTGTTGGAGCTCCTATAAAAGCACATATACTTGCTGCAAGACCGGGACACTCCGGAAATGTGAGATTTGCTAAAGTATTAAAAGAACATTGGAAAAAACAACAAAAACAAGGGAAAATATTTGACCTTACCAAAGAACCATTATACAATATCAATGATATTGAAAAGATGTTACCGCATAGATATCCTTTTTTGATGGTCGATAAAATTATGGAAATCAAAGAAGACTCTATTGTTGGGATTAAAAACATCACAATGAACGAACCGGTTTTCACAGGTCATTTTCCGGGTAATCCGGTATTCCCGGGTGTTTTACAGATAGAAGCGATGGCACAAGTTGGAGGTATCTTTGCTTTGAGTAAAGTAGAAGATCCACACTTATATTCTACTTATTTTATGAAAATAGACAATGTGAAATTCAAGAAAAAAGTGATGCCCGGAGACACTATGGTTTTTGAATTAAAACTATTAAGCCCTATACGAAGAGGACTTGTTAATATGGGAGGAAAGGGATATGTAAACGGACAATTAGTTGTAGAGGCAGACATGTTAGCACAAGTAGTTAAAGATAAAGTATGATTAATAAATTAGCAGACATATCACCAAAAGCCGAAATTGGAGAAAATGTAGAAATCGGACCTTTTACTTTTATAGCAGAAGGAGTAAAAATTGGAAAAGGGACAAAAATACACCCAAATGTTTCTATTTATCCCAATACAACTATTGGCGAAAATTGTGAAATATTCCCCGGTGCTGTCATCGGTGTAATCCCTCAAGATCTAAAGTTTGAAGGAGAAAATACCAGTGTAGAAATTGGTGATAACACTGTTATTCGAGAATGTGTAACAATTCACAGAGGGACAAAAGACAGATGGAAAACGGTCGTTGGAGAAAACTGTCTTTTAATGACTTATGTTCATGTTGCTCATGATTGTCAAATAGGAAATAATGTCATTTTAGCCAGTTATGTAGGATTATCCGGTCATGTCACAATTGATGATTATGCGATTTTAGAAGGAAAGGTTGCTGCACAACAATTTGTAAGAATAGGGCAACATGCATTTATTGGCGGAGCTTCATTAGTCCGTAAAAATGTACCTCCTTACATTCGTGCTGCAAGAGAGCCGTTGACTTATATCGGATTAAACTCTATCGGATTAAGAAGAAGAGGATTTTCTGATGATGACATCAAAATATTAGAAGATATTTACCGAATGTTATATATTCACAACGGCAGTATTTCTAAAGGTGTTAGTGACATCACTGAAAAAATGATCGATAATCAATACGCAAAAGAAATATTATCTTTTATAGAAAAATCAGAAAAAGGTATCATCAAAGGATTGGTATAGCTCTTTAATTTATGCTTAAACGAGGAGAAATTTTAACGTTAGAGATTACGGATTATGCCTTTGGTGGAAAGGGAATAGCAAAAATAAACACAGAAAAAGGAGATTTTATTGTTTTTGTAGATAATACTTTTCCGGGACAAAAAGTACGCGCACGAATTGCTAAAAAAAGAAAAAAACATGCAGAAGCAAAACTCATCGAAATCATCGAACGCTCTCCTGTTGAAGTGATCAACCGGTTTCAAGAAATCTCAGGAGCTCCTTATATCTATGTTCCCATAGAAAAACAAATTGAAGAGAAGAAAAAATCTACATTAGACTTATATCGAAAAATTGGGGGTATTCAAAACATCGACGCTATTTTCGATGAATTTATTCCTTCTCCTGAAATTTATTTCTATAGAAATAAAATGGAATACAGTTTTTCTTCTATCGAACATGACAAAGCCACAGGAGAAGATATTGATGATGCTTTTTCTTTGGGATTTAAACGAAGAGGAACTTGGTGGAAAGTGGAATCTTTAGATAAACCAAGTGGTATGTTTGATGAAGAATGGGAACAAGTCTTACCCTCGATAAGAAGTTATTTAAAACAAACCGGACTGCCCGCATGGCATCCTCCTCAAAAAAAAGGTTTTTTCCGGCATATTGTTGTACGTAAATCTTTTGATGAAGACAGTTTATTAATTAATCTTGTTACTTCTTCCGAAGGAATCGAAAACTTCAATGTAAAAGATTTCTCATTATTCTTACAAGAAAAATTAGGAAAGAGATTAGCAGGCTTTCAACATACCATTAATGACAATGTTGCTGATCGAGCAAAAATAGAAAATGGTCAATGCCGACTTGTTTACGGAAAACCAACCATTGTGGAACGATTATTAGGACTTGACTTTGAAATTTCGATGGAAAGCTTCTTTCAAACAAACCCCAAATCCGCAGAACATCTTTATTCCAAAGCTTTGGACTATGTTTTTGAGGAAAAACTAGAAGACCAAGACATTGTAATGGATTTATTTTGTGGAACGGGAACCATTGGCCAAATACTAACCTCTAGAAATAAAGGAGTGAAAATTATCGGTGTGGATATCGTTAAAGAGGCAATCCAAGATGCTCGAAAAAATGCAGCAAGAAATAACATTTCGAATGTTGATTTTTTTGCCTCTGATGTCGGTAAATTCTTAAAAGAATATCCTCAATATAAAAACAAAATAAAAACGATTATCCTTGATCCGCCAAGAGCTGGAATTGCTCCGAAAACTTTACGCAAAGTCATCGAATTAGGAACTGAGAATATTGTATATATCTCCTGTAACCCTTCTACACAAGCTAGAGACGCCGAAATATTACGCCAAGAAGGATATGAAATAGAGAAACTGTCTTTAGTAGATCAATTTCCACATACAGGACACATTGAAGCAGTTGCAAAATTTAAACGAAAAAAATGAACGTTGCCTTAATTTCCATAGGAGATGAACTGTTAAACGGTCAAACAATAAATACGAATGCGACATGGTTGGGAGAAAAATTAAGTGAACTTGGTGTATCGGTAAAAATCGGACTTACAATAAAAGATTGTAAAGAAGAAATTGAATCAGCTCTTGATTTTGTGTTTGATAACGTCGATTTAGTTATTCTTACCGGAGGACTTGGCCCAACTAAAGATGACATCACTAAAAAAGTCCTTGCTGAATATTTTAAAACAGAACTCCTGCTCAATCAAGAGGTTTTAGAAAATGTAAAATCTTATTTCAAAAAATGGAATAAGGAACTTTTAGAAGTTAACATACAACAGGCATACCTTCCTAAAGACGCCCGAATATTGCCTAATAAAAGAGGAACTGCATCCGGTAAGTGGTATGAAAAAGAAGGTGCTATTGTAATTAGCCTGCCGGGCGTACCTCATGAAATGAAAGGTATTATGGAAGAATATGGTTTTCCTTTGTTACAAGAAAGAATAAAGGAACAAAAACAAATATCTAGAACATTAAATTTTCAAGGAATCGGAGAAACATATATTGCAGAACGCATCAATGATTTACTTCTTTCATTAGAACAAAAAAAGGTGAAATACGCTTTTTTACCTGCTCCCGGATTAGTAAGATTAAGATTTGACACACAAAATGAAAGTATTTTAAAAGAACTTGAAAGAACAATTAATATCATTAAAGAAAGATTAGATGCCTATTTTTTTGGGGAAGGAAAGATAAGCTTAGAAAAAGTGGTTTTTGACCTGTTACAAGAAAATCATAAAACGGTTTCCACAATAGAAAGTTGTACTTCCGGTGCTATTGCTACTGCTTTGACTAAGATACCCGGAGTTTCAAATTATTTCAAAGGAACTATTATTGCTTATTCTAATGAGATAAAAGAAAAACAGGTAGGAGTCCGCAAAGAATTACTCATCAAAAAAGGAGCTGTTAGCGAAGAAGTAGTTGATGCCATGGCTAAAAAAGGTAGAGAAATTTTTAATACGGATTACTGCATTGCCACCACCGGTATCTTAGGTCCGGGTGACTCGGATGGAGTTAAAGAAGGGACTGTTTGGATAAGTATCGCCTCAAAAGACAATATTATAAAAAAATGCTTCCACTTTGGCTCCGGAAGAAATAGAAATAGAGAAATTGCTGTATTAACAGCACTTAATTTATTACGAAAAGTATTATCATAATAAAGTTCTCAACAAAAAAACGGGATTTCTTTTTAATCATCCCGTTTTTATATGTATCCAATTTTATTGGACTATCTCAATATATTTACAGAACCCGTAAACATCTTACGCTCATCGGACATTGTTGTCTTTACTTCTATTTTCCAAATATAAGTACCATCAGGAGCATATTTCCCATCATATGTTCCATCCCATCCTATTTTGTCATTATGTGTTTCAAAAATAAGTTCTCCCCAACGATTATAAATATACATCACAAAATCATACGGATCATACCCCGTAGTAAAGACAGGTCTAAATGTTTGATTAAACTCATCTCCATCAGGCGTGAAGCTATTAGGCACATAGAAAATCAATAATTCTTCTACTGTAACATTCGAAACAATGGTATCACTACACCCTAACGCTGAGTTAGCCACAAGCATTACCTCATAACTTCCCCCTTCTTCATTAGGAAATATATGAGTAGGATTTGTCATTGTTGAAGTATTACCATCTCCAAAATTCCACCAATAACTATTTGCATTTTGAGAAATATTATTAAATTCTACCTCTGAATCTAATGTTGTCAATGTAATATTTGTCGGTTCAAAGGAAGCGATCGGCATTGGTTGTAATGAAACATAATCGGTATAAGTTTGAGTATCACTACATCCATTTAAAGTTGTAACAGTCAATGTTACATCATAATTTCCCGCAGCATCAAAAGTATAAGGAACCGTACCGCATCCATAGAAAGAATCTCCGTTACTTAACTCCCAATAACAATTATTAAACGTACCGTTTGTAGAAGAATTGTTTGTGAATACTGCATTATATGGTTCACAAGGTTCAACATCTACTGTAAATGCAACTTGAACCTCTTCTGCATATATATCAATATCATCTGTATCCGTACAACCATTAGCATCAGTTCCGGTTACCGTATAAGTCGTCGTTCCGAGAGGAGGGTTAAACGGTACTCCATCGAAAACACCATTGTCCCAAGAGTAAGTTACCGCTCCTGCCCCTGTTAATGTTACTTGAGCACCTTGACA
Source organism: Crocinitomicaceae bacterium (assembly GCA_027084145.1). GTDB lineage: Bacteria > Bacteroidota > Bacteroidia > Flavobacteriales_D > Crocinitomicaceae > UBA4466. The sequence continues at coordinate 8,241 of JALWLM010000409.1, forward strand.
TACGACTGTATCAGTGGCATTTGCAGTTACTAGCGGTAAAGGATTTACGGTAACAGTCACTTGATCTGTGTTCGTACATCCGTTCGCATCCGTTCCAGTGAGCATATAAGTCGTTATAGATGCAGGTGTGATTGTATGTGTTTGTCCTGCTCCAAGACCGTTATCCCATGTGTACGTTGTCGCTCCACTTGCCGTAAGCGTTGTGTTATCTCCAAAGCAAATGGTAGAAGGTGTCGCACTTGCTGTAACGGTTGGCAGTGGGTTCACAGTAAGAGTTACTTGGTCTGTATTCGTACAGCCGTTTGCATCCGTTCCGGTTACGGTGTAAATCGTTGTTGATGTTGGTGACACCGTATGCGTCTGTCCTGCTCCAAGACCGTTATCCCATGTGTAGGTAGATGCTCCACTTACCGTAAGTATCGAACTATCTCCTAAACAAATCGTTGCAAGCGATGCATTTGCTGTTACCGTTGGTAATGGATTAACTATTATAGTGATTTGAGCAGTATCCAAACAAGAACTTGCATCCGATCCGGTTACCGTATAAGTCGTTGTGGTTGTCGGTGTAAATGGTACTCCATCGGTAACACCATTGTCCCAAGTGTAGGCCGTAGCAGTACCTACACCTGTTAAAGTCACCTGATCTCCTTGACAAATGATGGTATCTGTTGTTGTTGCGATTACTATTGGAGGCAAACAAATTTTTGTAACAAAAGCATCCATAACACCTCCATCATAAACTGTTTGATAAGCTCCCGTAGTAATATCATAGTTGGTTGAATTTGTTTTACCTGTTATATAAGCATTTCCTAAGGCATCAATAGCAATACCATAAGCAATATCATCTGCACTTCCACCGATATACGAAGAATAAAGCAATGCTGAACCGGCAGGATTTAATTTTGAAATAACCACATCCGAAATCCCTCCATCATGGTTTAATTGATACGCATTAAATGGAATGATATCATAGTTAGTTGAGCGAGTTTCACCTGTTATATAAGCATTTCCTACAGCATCAACAGCTACACCATAAGCAATATCATCAGCACTTCCACCAATAAAAGTAGAATAAACCAAAGCTGAACCGACCGGATTTAACTTTGTTACAAAGATATCATGATTTCCACCAATTGTTGTTTGATATGATCCGGAAGTAACAGGAAATCCACTTGACCTTGTTTGACCTGTTATATAAGCATTTCCTGAAGCATCAATAGCAATATCTCTACCAATATCATCAAAAAGTTCTCCAAGATAAGTAGAATAAACCAATGCTGAACCGGTAGCATTTAGTTTTGTAACAAAGACATCTCCTTCCGCAATACCTCCTCCAAAAACTGTTTTATAGGCCCCTACAGTAACAGGAAAATCCAATGAATTCGTTTTACCTGTTATATAAGCATTTCCTGAAGCATCAATAGTAATACCGTAAGCTTTATCTACCTCGTGCCCTGAAATATAGGTTGAATAAGTCAATCCTGGTATTGATGTGTTTAATTTTGTTACAAATGCATCATACGAAGAACCGGTGGTTTGAAACGCTCCGGTAGTAACGTCATAATCAGGTGAATTCGTTTCCCCTGTTATATAAACATTTTCAAAATTATCAGCAGCTATATCTCTACCAATATCATCTCCACTTCCTCCGATAAAAGTAGAATAAAGTACGAATGCACCTGTAGCATCTAATTTTGTAACAAAGGCATCAAAAAAAGGAAGTCCTCCAATAACTGTTTGATACGCTCCGGTAGTCGTAATGTAATTAGAAGAATTAGTGGCCCCTGTTATATAAGCTATTCCCATATTATCTACAGCGATTCCATAACCAGTTTCATGTTCATTGCCTGCAATGTAAGTAGAATAAACAAGTGCAGAACCGGCAGGATTTAATTTTGTCACAAAAGCATCTGTCTTTGCCAGCCAAGTTGTTTGGAAGGCACCCGGGGTAATATCATAATTAGCTGAAACAGAACTTCCTGTTACATAAGCATTTCCTGAAGCATCTACATCAATAGCATAACTGATGTCTGTACTACTTCCTCCAAGATAAGTAGAATAGACTAATGGATCTATGACTAAAACCTTACTTTTATCATAGTCTCCAAGTTCAATTCTCCAAATTTCTCCCGTTTTATTAAATCTACTCTTAATAATTGTTCCTTCCTGATAAACTGTCAAATCTTGCATTACTACTTCACCAAAACGGGTCGTAAAATAAACAGAATTTTCTTTTAGATACTCTTCATTATCCCCGTCTAATGTAAATTGTATTTGCTTAGGGTCGGCACCGGGGTGAACGATAAAATCATAACGCAAATAACCTTCATCAAAATAATAACGTATGTCGATTCCCTGATAAACATCTTTTATCAACACTTCCTTGTATAACCTTACACTTCTTACATGTTTGCTTAAATCATTCCCTATAAGATAATTGTAATACCCCTCTTGTTTTTGTCTGCCTAAAGGCAAAGGTTGAGCGTTATGATTTTTTAATTTAAATATCACATTGTGTCCATAAATCATACAATCTTCATGAGATGCTTCGTCAAATTTACTTTTAGAAATTTTGTTTTCCTCAGGGTGTTTATGTTCAATTTTATAAAAATTGTAAGCAACACCATATTTGGTAATCCAAACATCTAAGCCTCCCATGCGGGTAAGGAATAAGACCTCATCGTCCCATTGTCCTTTGTTTTCAATAAAAAACTGTCTGTTTACTTTTTGTAGTACCTCTTGCGCCACAGGCTCATCATAAGCAAGGCTATTCTTAAAGAAGAATAAGAACATTGTCATTATTAGAATAATCCCTTTCATCATTATTTTTTTTTACACCTTAAGTTACGCTTTTTTAAAAAAATGGTTGCCTATTAAAGATTAAGATAACTCACGATAATTTCTGCCTATTTTTTGTCCGCAAAGATACTTTAAAAAAAAATCTTTTAAAAAAAAATGCAGTTACCGGATTAAGTTTGTGATTTTAAAGTATAAAACATACTAAAATGTTTATCTTGTTGTGCTAATAAACAATTTGTGGTTATAACTAATGTTATTATTAAAAGATAATTTTACTACTTTCTAACTCCTGTTAAATCTAAAATTTGAATTTAGACTATAAAAAAAAGAAATAATTCTTGCCTATTTAGAAAAATATACGTTTCTTTGCATCCGCTTTTGTAATAAGTCATAAAAAAAATAAAGATGTCAAGA
>JALWLM010000410.1 GCA_027084145.1 Crocinitomicaceae bacterium
GGGTCAAGTGATCCAAAAATTTCTCTTGCAAGTTCTATTTCTTCTTTTATACTAAGTTTTAGTTCTCCTTGTGATAATAAAAGATGAAAATAAGGGTCATTTAGATGTGTTTTTAAAATTTCAAATGTTATAGGATAACCTTCTCTTAAAATCTCTTTTACCCCAGCGTTTTTAGCCCAAATATAAAAAGCCTCTTTTCTAAGTTCTTCATCTTTAAATTTTTTTAAAACTTCTTTTGCATATTCAGGCTCATTTTTAATTCTGTTTTTAACATTTAATTTAAACCAAGGATTATTAGCATCTAATTTATATTTACTCATTTCTATAACTTTACCTTCTTTTAACTTTTTAATATCTTCTAAAAATTCAAAATGCTCTTTTTTTTCAGGTTTTATTTCTAAACCTTCTATATTTTCGACAAATTCATTTATCTCTTTTAGAGTTTTTGTAGGTTTTATATTATTTTTAAAAAATATTTTATTTTTAATATTTTCTATTATGATTTTTAAATCTTTATTTATGTTTTTTTGATAGATATAGGATCTAAAATTAATAATACTGAAAAATATTAAAGAAGTTAGAAAAAAAAGAGATAAAAAAATCGCCACCCATACCGCATCAGGCAAAGAAAGTGTTATATTTCCTAATTTAAGGGTGCTAAAAGAGTTATTTTGAATGTAAATTAATAATGAAATTAAAGCTATAAAAATAATACTAAAAACAATATATTTTTTCATCTATATTTTTTTCCTTCTTTTTCTATTTCTTCTCTGCATATTATACAATATTTTGCATAAGGTTTTATTTTTAATCTCTCTATTGAAATAGGTTCGTCACACATTTCACATATTCCATAACTTCCGTTATCGATTTTTTTTAATGCTTCATTTATTTCATCAAGCTCTTGTTTTTGATTTAAAAAGATTTGATAATCTCTGCCGCTGTCCATACTAGCAGCCGCAAAATCTCCGTCATCTTTTATTTCACATCTGTTTATTTCTTTTATTTCTGATGTTATATTAAATAAAATTTTTTCAAGTTCCGCTTTTCTGATAAGTAAAATTTCTTTAAAGTGTGTTGTATTCATACTCATTTTTTCCCTTTTTTATTTGTGATATGGATGATTGTTTTTTATTGTTAAGCCTCTGTAGATTTGTTCAAAAAGTACAATTTTTGCTATTTTATGGCTCATTGTAAGAGGACTTAGAGAAATTAATTTCCCTTTTTTTTTAAAATCTTCTTCAAAACCGTAAGCACCTGCAATAAAAAAATTTACACAAGAGTGCTCGAAAAATTTTGAAAATTCAAAACTGTCTATAAGTTTACCTTCAGGAGATAAAATTATATTAAATCCGTTTGTATATTTTTCAAAAATTTTCGAATACTCTTCTTTAGGATTAGAAGATTTGGCTAGATTTTTAGAATAAAGAGTAATATTTTTAACATTGGCAAACGTTTTTGATTTTTTTATAAATTCATTTATTTCTTTGGAAAAATCCTCTTTTTTTTCAATTGAATAGACGTTAATTTGCATATATCGCTTCCTACAACTTTAAATTTTGCTGGAATTTTATCATAAATTTTAACGCCTCCTATTATTGCCACTGGATGATAAGAATATTTTATAAGTTCAATAATTTTTTCTCCTAAAATATTAGAAGTCTCTTTTGTAGAAGTAGGGCGGTATGCACCAAGCCCTATATAATCTAAAGGAAGTTTATTGGCTTTTATTATCTCTTCTTTATTGTGGGTGGAAAGCCCTATTATGAATTGAGAATTGAGAATTGAGAATTGAGAATTAACAAATTGAAATTCTCCACTTTCCACTCTCCATTCTCCATTTTTAATTTTTTTAATAATTTCAAATTCATCTAAATTAAATTTTTTGCATAAATTTTTTAAGTCTTCTTGTCCTATATGAATTCCGTCAGCATAGGGCAAAAGTTCAATGGTATCATTGATAATTAATGTTTTTTTCCAATATTTTCTAATCTCTTTTATTCTTTTTAGTTTTTCTTCAACAGAAGAGTTTTTGTCTCTGTATTGAAGAATTTTTGCTTTAAGTCCTTTTGCAGTAAGACAAAAATCTTTTATAGAAATATTATACTTTTTTAATGTATCAAAATCTAATAGAGCATAAATTGCCATTAACTTGCACTTTTTAAAGTATATTTGAGTAAATTGGCTATTGTGTTTTTAAGATCCTCTCTTTTTACAACCATATCGATAAGTCCGTGTTCAAGTAAAAATTCTGCTCTTTGAAAACCTTCTGGCAAATCTTCTCCGATTGTCTGTTTAATAACCCTTGGTCCTGCAAATCCTATAATTGCCCCTGGTTCTGCTAAAATAAAATCTCCTAAAAAAGCAAAACTTGCACTGACTCCTCCAAATGTAGGGTCTGTAAGAAGTGAAATATAAGGGAGTTTATGCTCAGCAAGACTGGCAAGGGCTGCTGATGTTTTTGCCATTTGCATTAAAGAAAAAGTACTCTCTTGCATTCTAGCTCCACCGCTAGTAGATACAATTACAAGACCTTGCTTTTTAGCAATAGCTCTTTTGACAGCTCTTACTATCTTTTCCCCTTCAACACTTCCTAAACTTCCGCCCATAAAAGCAAAATCAAACACTACTAACTGAGTAGGAATAGAATTTATTGTACATTCTCCTGATATTACAGAAGAGTATCTAGAAGTTTTTTTATAGTTTTCTTCTATTC
>JALWLM010000411.1 GCA_027084145.1 Crocinitomicaceae bacterium
GGATTGAGTTGGCGAAAGCGGTCTTGCAAAAGAAGTATGGCGACTCCTCACCCCAAAATCGTAACGAACAAGCCAAGCGGATGCGATTTTTGCAAAGCCGAGGTTTTAGCCAAAACCAGATTTGGCAGTGCTTTAAATAATGAGTACTTAGATTTTATTGAATTTTATTTTTAGCTTATCGACTTTCTTAAAAACAATGATACTTACAATGATACCAGTAATTAGATAAGAGAAGGTTTGTGCGTAAACAAACCATTCTATTTGGAAAGGAGTATTCGTGTTTCGTCCCCATAGTAAAAAAGAACAAATGATAATGAGTAAGGTTCTATCTAATACAGAGATGATACTGTCTTGTTTGAAAAGTAAAAGTCCCGCCAAGTTAGAACGGAGATATAATATGAAAGATGCTAATATTTGGTTGAATGCCAGAATAAGAAGTAAATACATTTGTTCGCTGGAATAAGACAATATATTCCCTGAAATGATAACTAATAAAATATATCCCAGGGCTAGTAAAAATCTAAGAGATAGAATTCCTCCAAAGTATTTTTTCAAAAGATGAGGTGATTGAGCAATATGCCTTGTATTGAAGTTCGTGATACCTAGATCTAAGAAAATATTTAAAATAAAAGTTAACCCTAAGAGTGAAAAATAATTCCCATAGCTTCCCGGTTCACTCAATTCTGTTTGACGTAAAATTTCAGCATCAATCCCGATAATATAGAAAGGCTTAACAATGACGTTAAGAAGTAAAACTAAAAAAAGATTGACAAGAAATTTTCTTTTCATTTCATTTCTTTTAATGCTTGGTAAACATCGTGAACAGGTAATCCCATTACACTGTAAAAGCAACCTTCTATTTTATTGATTGCGATATAACCCATCCATTCTTGTATGCCGTATGCACCTGCTTTATCAAAAGGTTTATAATTTTCAATATAATGATTTATATCATCATCTTCAAGTGGAGAAAACCGGACAATCGTACGGTTCGTTATACTTTTTTCACTGTTTAAACTTTTTAAGTAAACAGAAGTAATGACTTCATGTGAGTTTCCGGATAGTTTTTCAAGCATTGTTTTTGCTTCTTTTTCACTTTTCGGTTTACCAAGTATTTTCCCGTTCAATGCTACAATGGTGTCAGCTGTCAATAAGATTTCGTTTTCTTTGAGTTGATAAGTGTTCTCTTTTGCTTTTAATTTTGCCAGATATAATGCAATTTCATCGTAAGGTAAATCTTTCGGATATATTTCATTAACTTCACTTACTTGAACCTCATAGTTCAGGCCTAATCTTTCAATTAGCTCCTTTCTTCTTGGAGATTGCGAACCTAATATAATTTTTTTATCGTACAACATATTCTAATAATATGACCCAATATAAAGGAGTGAACAATCCAAAAATCATAGCAGCTTTTAACCATAAATGAGTAATACGTAATTTTCCGGATTGAGTTTTGAATAAGGTTATGGTTGCAGAAATAATAGAAAAGGATGTAATTAAAACGGGGAACCACCAAATGATTTTTTCAGGTTCTATCCAAATAATAAAAAAGCACATAAAAGTCGTTATCAATAAAATGAATAAGGCTAATCTTTTCGACTTTTGGATTCCGTGCTTAATCGGAAAAGTAATTGCGGGTAGTTTTTTATCACCTTCGATATCTTCAATGTCTTTAATGATTTCTCGTGCTAAATTTAATAAGAAAGCAAAAACACTCATACCGATAGAAAACGTCAGTGTATAATTGAGTTGAAGTTCAGATGTTTTTTTTTCTAAAGGGAGCTGAAAATATTCTAATGATATATTATTTTGATAAAAGTAAATACCGGTAAGTAAAGGGATTAACGCTGTTAGTAGAGCAACGAGAATGTTTCCGATAAGAACTTGTCGTTTGGCTTTTAAAGAATAATACCAAAGAATGTTAATAGATAGTAAATGGATAAATAAATACCAGAAAGTTTTAAAAATAAAGGACAGATAAATAGCCATCGAAAAAGCAATTGTATTTAAAGTCCAATGAGTAATGATAGCGACTCTTCGTTTAACAAACTTGCCAATGATAACGCGATTAGGTTTATTGACTCTATCTGCTTTAACATCAAAGTAGTCATTGATTATATTCCCGGCAGCTGCGATGAGTATTGTAGAAAAAACAAGTAAGAAAAAAGGGAAACCTGTTACGTTTGATGTTTGGGAATTGTTGGTATTGGTATAGTCGAAAAACAATCCAATGCCATACATTGTTAATGCAATAATGATTAGATTAACAGGTCGAGCCAGGCGTAAAAAATGCATGACACGAAGGTAATAAAAAATAAGGCAACTTTTATAAGTTTCTAAAGAAACGAACACCTAAAGAAATGGTACTAGCTTCTCCAAAACTTCTATGGTATAAGCGAGATATTTTTAAGCGACTATAGAAACCTAATCCATGTTTGTTATTCAAATGGTGTTCATATTCAAAACCTACATTGGCAAAATGAGCAAAGCGAGATGCATACTCCGGTGTTACATCAGCATTGCTTATTTCATTGTGACCATCTTTGAAGGCGATTATTTCTTTACTACCTAAATGGATGCCTAAACTATATCCGGTGGTAAAATAAAAACGGTTTTTTACTTTTTCATTTCCGATTAAATCGACTTTAATACCTAAGGGTATTTCCAAATAATTATGTGTTGTTTTTAAGGATATAGG
>JALWLM010000412.1 GCA_027084145.1 Crocinitomicaceae bacterium
AATATTAACTGTAAAATCATTTTATATTCTAGAACAAGAAATAAAAAATAAATAATGATGAAACTTATTAAACTACTTATCATTTTCTTAACACCGGGTATTTTATTATCTCAAAACATTAACATAGGAGACCCCGGTTATCCATTATCCAATACAATTCCTTGTAACACTTTTAGTAATGGTTCTACTCCTAATTTCTTTGATGACGGCGGAAGTGGAGCAAACTATAGTGCCAACTACAATGATACGATTACATTTTGTCCTGACCTTAATCAAGGAACAAAAGTTTCCTTAGTTTACGGAATTAATGCCGGATTCAGTTTTGACGTTCATGGCTCTGATTCCATTTATGTTTTTGACGGACCTAACACCAATTCTCCTTTAATGGGGGTCCACAACTCGGTGACTGATCCGAATGGTTTTACACATACAGCTTCATGGAATAACCCTACAGGTTGTATTACTGTCGTTTTTATTTCTGATGGAGCTAATGAAGGCTCAGGTTGGGAAGCTAATGTTTCTTGTGGTAATCCAGCTCAACCTTTTGAAGTTCACATCGAAGCATATATTAATGGAACAGGAAGTAACGCTCTAAACCCTCTTGATACCGGTTTTGTCGATATTTGTTTTGAAGACAGCATTCTTTTTATTGCAAAACCGATTTTCCCATATTCTTTTGAGACAACAGGATACGGATATTCTCAAAATGTAGATAATGTCATCTATGATTGGAATATCAGTACAGGATTAAATTATCCAAATAATGACTCCATATGGTTTACCCCCCCTGCAAGACAGGGTTATCTTGTTGATTTAAAAATCACTGATGCTTTCCCACAATCAGAACGTATTCTATGTAAAGTCAGAGTATCTCAACTCCCTTTGTTTACAGGTACAGGACCTTTAGAAGATAGCGTTTGCCTAGGCGAAAACACGGTCTTAATAGGAGGACACACATCTACTGATACGGTAGGGGTAGACATTCCTCCGGGTACTTTTAATCTTGGAGGGTCTTTTGCCGGACTCACCTACCTCCCCGATGGTTCGGGAGCACAATATCAAGCACCTATTAACATATCAGGATTTCCTAGTGGTTCAACCATACAAAACAGTCAATCTCTAAATCAAGTATGTATCACTATAGAACATTCTTATCTTGGAGATTTAGAAATTGCATTGCAGTGTCCTAACGGTACCGTCGTTCCTCTTGTTAACTCTTATTCTCCCGGATTTATCCCCGGAGGATTCGGTGGTGGAGGAATCTTTTTAGGCGATGCCGATGACAATAGTGGGAATGGTACTCCGGGAATCGGTTGGGAATATTGTTTTAGTTCGGTGTTTAATACTTGGGGGGATATGGGAACGGAGCTTGCGAACAATAATACTGTCCCGGCTCCTCTTTCAGGAGGACAATCAATGAACCCTAACGGAGTTTATCTTCCGGAGCAAGATTTCTCTGCATTTGCAGGATGCCCCGTAAACGGTACATGGACAATTATTGTTCAAGATAACTTAACCATTGATGACGGTTACATTTTTGAATGGGGACTTTTCTTTGACGCCTCTTATTTTCCGGGATTATCCGGATATCAAAATACGATCGTAGATTCTTATTGGCATGATGATCCCTCTATCATCTCGGGACAAAATGACACTGCAATTGTTATACAACCCAATACGACAGGAATGACGAATTATACCTTTGAAATAACGGATGATTTCGGATGTACTTATGATACAGTTGTAGGTCTTTATGTTTTACCTCAACCTACTATATTTAACGATACAATCGCTTGTAACTTCGGAATTCAAGTAACAGGGGTTACTTCTTTCTCTGGAGGATACTGGAATGCTGCTGATACCGCAGTACATTTTAACACTGCAGGAGATGACAATCCTTATATCTACACCTATGGTGTCTCCGGACCTTTTACCGTCACATATACGGATAGTGCATGTAACTCTTCGGTGTCTGCAATCATTGATTTTTACGATGTCCCTTATACCGATTTACAAGATACGGTGATTTGCGCAGGGTCCAATTATCATTTAGATGTACCAAATAATAGTAATTATCCGACCACCTTTACATGGAGTAATGGACTAACCGGAAACAATGTTACATTTGATAATGCAGGAACTTATTACTTAGAAGTATCTAATGAATGCCATACACATCTGGATACGATAACAATAGGTTACAAAACATGTAATATTACCCCTCCAAATGTCATTTCTTTAGTTCCCGGATCCCCTAATAATGAATGGTTTGTAAAAACTGAAGGAATTAAAGATATAGAGATTTTTATTACAAACCGATGGGGAAATATCATCTATGAATGTTCTTCTTCTAATCCTTCCGAATGTAAATGGGACGGTACAAATCAAAAAACCGGAAAAAAAGTTGCTGAAGGAACTTACTTCTATATTGTAAGAGCAGTTACGGAAGGAGATGAAGAAATTGAAGACCAAGGATTTATTAAAGTCATCGATTAAATAAATATCTAAACAATAGAGAATAAAAAGAGCCTTTACGGCTCTTTTTTATATATAAAAAACTAATGCTTTACTTAAAGTTGTTAACTTTATAAATAAAATAATTTATTATGAAAAAAATAGTTGGTGTCAATGGGTTTGGACGAATTGGTCGTTATTTCACACGTCTATCCCTAGAAACTAAAGACATAGATGTTGCCGTTG
>JALWLM010000413.1 GCA_027084145.1 Crocinitomicaceae bacterium
CTCTTTTTCCGTGTACTTCCCTTTCTTTAATTCAGCTAACACGTCAGAATGTTTTGCTTCTAAGTAATCTAAATATTCTTGTTCAAATTCTTTCACTTGTTCTACAGGAACATTTTGAATTAAGCCTTTTGTTCCTACATAAATGATTGCAATTTGTTTTTCTACCGGATAAGGATCTCCTTCTTTTTGTTTTAATATCTCTACGTTTCTCGCACCTTTATCCAATACCGATTTTGTTGCAGCATCTAAATCAGAACCAAATTTAGCAAATGCCTCTAGTTCTCTATATTGTGCTTGATCCAGTTTTAGCGTTCCCGCAACCTTCTTCATCGACTTAATTTGCGCAGAACCTCCAACCCGAGACACTGAAATTCCCACGTTAATTGCCGGACGAATTCCCGAGTTAAATAAATCTGACTCTAAGAAGATTTGCCCATCTGTAATCGAAATCACGTTTGTTGGGATATAAGCCGAAACGTCTCCCGCTTGTGTTTCAATAATTGGCAATGCGGTAAGCGACCCTCCTCCCTTTACTTTATCTTTAATTGATTCGGGCAGGTCATTCATGTTCTTAGCAATCTCATCGTCATTAATAATTTTCGCAGCTCTTTCAAGTAGTCTTGAGTGAAGATAGAAAACATCCCCGGGATATGCTTCACGGCCCGGAGGACGACGAAGAAGCAAAGAAACCTCACGGTAAGCTACGGCTTGTTTTGATAAATCATCATAAACAATTAACGCCGGTCTTCCTGTGTCTCTAAAATACTCTCCGATTGCCGCTCCTGTCATTGGTGCATAAAACTGCATTGGTGCAGGATCCGATGCGTTTGCGGCAACAACAACCGTGTATGCCATTGCACCTGCGTCTTCTAATTTTTTAACAATTCCCGCTACTGTTGAACCTTTTTGTCCTACCGCAACATAAATACAGAAAACAGGTTCTCCTCTATCATAAAACTCTTTTTGGTTAATGATTGTATCAATAGCAACTGTCGTTTTTCCTGTTTGACGGTCACCAATAATCAACTCTCTTTGTCCCCTTCCAATAGGAATCATTGCGTCTACCGCTTTAATCCCCGTTTGAAGAGGTTCGTTTACCGGTTGACGGAAAATTACTCCGGGCGCCTTTCTTTCAATGGGCATTTCATAAAGTTCTCCTTGGATATCTCCTTTTCCATCGATTGGATTCCCTAATGTATCTAAAACACGACCTATAACCCCCTCTCCAACATTTACAGAAGCAATTCTTCCTAATCGTTTTACCGTATCTCCTTCTTTGATCGTAGTTGACGGGCTTAATAGTACCGCTCCGACATTATCTTCTTCCAAGTTTAATGCGATTCCTCTAACGCCTCCTTGAAATTCTATTAATTCTCCGTATTGAACACTGTTTAATCCATAAATACGAGCAATACCATCACCTATTTGTAATACAGTTCCAACTTCTTTTAATTCTGCTTCTGATTGAAACTTTGAAAGTTCTTCTTTTAATATTGCAGAAACTTCTGCCGGTTTTACATCTGCCATTTTTATTTGTTTTTATTTTTTAGCTTTTGCTTAAAATTAATTTATTAATTTTTGTTTTAAGTTGTTTAACTGATTTGAAACTGTTGCATCGATATGCAAATCTCCAACCTTCATTAAAAACCCTCCTATTATTTCCGGATCCACTTCCTCTTTAACCTCCAACGCACCCTCTATTTTGTCTGCTATTTTAGAAACTATTTTATTTTTAACATCATCATTTAATACTGTTGCTGTAACTAATGTCGCGGAGACTATTCCTCTGTGTTTTTTCACCAAAGCAACAAAAGCATCTGCAACTTCAGGCAACAATACTTCCCTTTGATTTTTTGTCATCAAAAAAACAAGGTTTTTTGTGTTTTCTTCAAAAGAAGAAAATATTTTTTGAAAAACCTCTATTTTTTCCTCCGGTTTTATAATCGGTGAAGACAATAGATTTCTAAACGCTGGTTCTTCATTGTTCAGGTTTAACACAAATTGCATATCCCCCAGCACAGAGTCTATATTCCCTTTTTCTATCGCTGTATCAAGAATTGCTGTTGCGTATCGAACGGCCGCTTTTGTGTTTTTCATTTTTCTTTCTAGTTCAAGTTAATATCTTCCACCAGTTTTTCTGCTAATGCTTTTTGCTTATCATCCAAAGAAAGCTCCTCTTTTACGATTTTCTCCGCAATTTGAATAGAAAATTCAGCCATTTGATTTTTTAACTCAACAATTGCAGCTCTTTTTTCGGACTCAATAGATTCTTTTGCAGAAGCAATAATTTTATTCCCTTCCTCAGCAGCTTGTTGTTTTGCTTTTTCTATCATTTCATTCGCTGTCTGCTTCGCATCTTTTATTAATTTATCTCTCTCAGCTCTAGCCTCTTTTAACAAGTTTTGGTTTTGTGCTTTTAGGGCTTCCATCTCTTGTTTTGTTTTTTCAGCCAACTCTAAAGCTTCAGCGATCTTTGCCTCTCGATTGTTTACCGCATTTAAAATTGGCTTCCAAGCAAACTTTGTTAAAAGAAACAACAAGATAAGGAATACTAATCCTGTCCAAAATAATAATCCTAATTGTGGTGTTACTAAATCCATTTTTATTTTTTATTTTAAAATCAACAATATAGTTTGTCTAAAACAAAAAGACTCGTCGCAACCAACCGTTACGACGAGAATTTTTTAAGCTCCGGGGTTAAGTCCTAACAGACCTACAACTACTCCGAAAAGAGCAACCCCTTCAATTAATGCAGCTGCAATAATCATTGCTGTTTGGATTTTTCCTGTTGCTTCAGGTTGACGTGCAATCGCGTCCATTGCTGAACCTCCGATTTTACCAATTCCCAAACCTGCTCCTAATACTGCAAGTCCTGCTCCAATTGCGGCGATACTTCCGACCATAACTATTTGTTTTTAAAAGTTACTAATTTAAACTAATGATGTGCATCTTCTACAGCCATACCTATAAACAATGCTGTTAACATTGTAAACAAGAAGGCTTGTAAAAACGCCACCAACAACTCTAATATTGATATAAACAAGGCCATAGGAACCGATAATGCTCCCCAAGCAATGTTCTGATTAATAAAAATAATCGATATCAATGCCAATATAATAATATGTCCTGCTGTAATGTTTGCGAAAAGACGCACCATTAAAGCGAATGGTTTTGTTAAAATCCCGGCTAATTCAATAGGCACCATAATCACCAACAGCGGCAATGGAACTCCCGGTGTTGCAAAAATATGCTTCCAATAGTTTTTATTCGCAGAAAACAATATAACCACTAAAGTCACTAATGCTAAAAACATGGTTACCGAAATATTTCCTGTAAAGTTTGATCCGACAACAGGAATAAGCCCTAATAGATTCGCAATCCATATAAAGAAAAACATGGTTAATAACAAAGGAAGAAATTTTTTGTGTTTTTCTTCTCCTATGTTATCTTTTGCGATATCATCCCTAACAAATAAGATAATGGGCTCTACAAATTTCGCAACACCTTTCGGTGCGCTTATCCCGTTTTTATAAGATTTAGCGGTTGAAAGAGCTATCCATAACAAAACAATTACAGTTAAAAACATAAAAGCAACGTTTCTTGTGATCGAAAAATCTAACGGTTTCGCATTAACAGGGTGTCCCCCATGAAATTTCAACTCCCCTTCTTCGTCCAATTTATAAATCTTCTCATGAAACATAGCATATTTTGAGGCGGGACCCTCTCCTTTTATATAATGAAAGTGTTTTCCATCTACTTCAACCTTTTTTGTTTCTCCATGATAAAAATGAGAAGAACAGAACGTTTTAACGCTTCCATTATCAATTAATATAACCGGCAAATAAATAGCTTTATGCCCCCACAAATGCCATTCATGGGCATCACTAATGTGATGCATCAACATTTCATTGACATTAAATTTTTCCCCGTGCTCACCATTATCATGTTTATCTTGCGTGTTTGATGAAATCGCCGAAAAGCTTAACATAAACACAGTAAAAATAAACAATGCTTTATTGAAATAAACCTTCATTTCTTTTTTATTCTTTTGCTTGTTTTTACAAAACTCGACGCAAAGATATTGAAACTTTCACAAGTAACAAGAAAAAAGAAAAGCTTTTTTATTCTTCTTTTTTAAGGGGTTTCTTTTAGACTTAGAATTAAATAATATGACTGAATGGTCAATAATACAAAAAAGAAAGCAACACCGTGAAGAACAATAGACTCTCCATAGTGTGTCTTATTGTAAATAATCAGCAGAAAAATTGATGCAGCTGAAAGCAACTGGAATGTTGTAACGGTTAAAAAATAAGGAACAATATTTTTGGGGCTTTTTTTAATTCCAAAAGTAACCAAAGTGGACCCCATTGAAAAAATCAAAAAAAGAAGAAAATCAATTTTAATAAGGTTTTTTAGGTCTTCATTAAACACTTTAAAATGAATCAATAAAAAATGAATCATTGATACAATTGTCGCAACAATAACAAACTTTAAAAAGTAATATCCTTTATATTTTTTTCTCTTCATTCTTTTTAGACATTAAAACAACCTCTTTAATAACAATATATAAAGCTGTTGTTACACCAAACAAAGAAAGTCCTATTGTCCACCAAGGGGTTTCTGTTTTATATTTTTCATCTAGATAGGTCCCTAACCATGAAAAAAAAGCAATTGTCACTCCCATTTGAATTCCCATTGTAGAGAATCGAGCAAAAGTGGACATTTTTTTTTGTTTTATTTTCATCTTTATTTAGAAAACTATCGAGGCTAATATATCAAATCTTTCATTTCTTTTTTTATTTCTGTTTGAGAGTCTTCTGATAGATCAATCATCTCACAGTTTCCTGTAAAAGAAGCACCTTCTTCGATAACTATTTTAGAAGTTCGAATGTTTCCTATAATTTTTGCCGTTGGGGCTAAAAATATTTTCTTTTCTACTTTAACATTTCCTTTTATCCCTCCCTCTACATCCAGCTCATTAGATGTTATATCTCCTTCAACAAAACCTTTCTTCCCTATAACAATTCGCCCTAAAACAACAACGTTTCCTTTAATCTTACCATCTACTCTCAAGTTGGATTCAGAGATAAAGTCTCCATTAATCACAGAGTTTTCAGAAACAATGCTAAAATTATATTCTTCTTTCTTTTTCATTCTATTCCATTTAATAATATTCTTCATAAAACTCTTCGTACTCTTCTAAGTTTTGTTTTTGAAATAAAATTTTTAAATTATCTAATGTTATCATAAATATTTTTGCCTTTTGTAAATCTAACAAATATTTTCGTGTCTTTTTAAACACCCTTATATAACGTGAAGCATCTGACTCTGTGTCAAATTTACTGACTAAAATAATTGTTTTATCTTTTCCGTATATTTTTGAACTTATTTTTAATTTCTCTCTACTAAAAAATTCTCTATTAAATTCCATTATCCTTGATTTCGCTAGTGTTGATTTAATTCCCTCCGGAAATATAATCACTCTTAAATCGGCCTTATCATTATATATAAACGGTGTTTTCTTACTAAAATCTGCCTCTGTATTTTTTGAATATCCGTTTTTGATAATGTCAATCATTTCTTTTGCTTTTTTTGCCTCTTCTGTATCGGGATATTTGGTGACGACCTCTTCTAAAACGGGTAGTAATTTTGTTTTATCATCTGTTAACTGGCCTTGAGCCATTGCATTAAGCAACATTAACTTTGGAAGAAATATATTGTTTGTGTCTTCTTTTATAATTTTATTCGTTTTTGTTAACACGGCATAATAAAGGCCTCTGTTATACCTTTCCAATATTCTAATATATTTTTGTTCTGCCAATTTATCTCTTTCCCTTTTCTTAATAAAATAATCAGGATCTTTTAAATATTTTGCATAATCACTATCCGGATAGTTTTCTAAAATAAATGACTTATATTTCTCCGCCTCTGCCGAGTTTGTTTTTTGTAATATTTTATAAAGTTGAAAAGCTGATGCGGGGGTGTGTGAATCACTGAAAACATTCTTTGACAAAACAGCTTTAAACTCTTTTTCTGCTAATTTTTTCTCATTTAATTCTTGTTTATAAATTAACCCGGCATTGTAGTGAGCTTCCAACAACCTTTTCATCGATTCATTCATTGCCGAATCACTTAACGGTAGTTTTTTTTGTAAGCCTTCAACGGTAAGCTGGTTCTCTTTACCTAAAAGCGTGTCGTTTACAGAAGTGTTATCAAGAGAGTCATTTAAAGGGGATAATGCTATTTCCTTTTCAGACCTTCTCCAGTGGTCTTCATTTTTTCGTTCCCCCCATAACCTTTTAAATTCTTCAAACCCTTCTTGAATTAATTTCGAATTGTTCCAATACCATTTAGATCCTGAACCTGTTTGTGCAAAAACATTTTGGTTTTCTTGTAATTCTCGAAGACGAATAGCTTCTCTTCTCTTCTGTTCCTCTTCTTCTTTTTTTATTTGTTTAATATAATCTTTTAAAAACTTCTTTCTTGTTGTTTCATCCATTTTCGCTATTCTTTGAACACTGTCTTCGTAGATTGCTGTTTCAACGGCAATAACTAAACGTTCAAGATTTTTCGCTTTATTTCGAATTGCTTCTGCATTAGGATAAGAGTCATTAATCACTTGTGCGCAAGAATCATAATATTTTTGAGCGGAAACATAATCCTTTTTTGAGAAACTCAAATCTCCTAATTTTTCATATGCCATTCCTTTTTGTCGCGTATTATTAACGGAATAAAATGCCGCCAGATGTAAATTTTCAATTGCTTTCTTTTCATTACCCTCTTCTAATTCAATCATTGCTAACGCATAATATATCTGGTCTTTAAACTCTGCGTTTTTTGCGTCTTTCAACATTTTATGTAATGCCGTTCTGGTTTTTTGTTTATCTCCAAGAAACGCTTTTTTTAATCTGGCATTAAATGCCATGTTAAATTTAGGGTTGTTTTTTATTACTTTTTTATAATGCTCTTGGGCTGCTGTTCTTTCTCCTCTTTTTTCATATAATTGTCCTAATACAAAATGAATCCTTGCTTTTTCTTTTGACTTTTTTATATGTTTTAATGATTCTTCTAAAAGCCTTATCGCTGCTTCTTCTTGCCTTCTCTTATAAGCTAAGTCTGCCTTTGTTTTAAAGAATTCGAAATATAATTTTTTGGGCACCTCTGCTATTTTTTCTTTCTTTTTCTTCTTGAATCTTGAAAAAAAAGTTTCTTCTTTTTTTCTTTCTTTTTCTTCTTGAATAGCCTTTTCAATGTTGTCTAAATGTAATTTTGTATCTGCATACTTCTCAAGAGCTAAATAAATTTTTGCCAACCACAAATCAGCAACAAAAACAGAAGGGTCATTTGTATAAAAATCTTTTACAAACTCAAAGCTTTTTATCGCTGTTTCATAATCTCTTCGATAATAATTTGCAATCCCAATTGTAATCCAATTTTCATCAATCCATTTATTCCATTCCTCTTTTTTTCGTGAAGGTCTATCATTAGACGGCATACTGTGATTTGTAATCACTTTTGTGCACTTTCCTATTGCTGTGTCAAGAGGAGCATAAAGATTAATCACTTCATTTTCATCCGGAACCAATTCTATTGGAATAACATCGTAAAAACTTTCTTGTTTTGTTTCTTTATATGTTTCTAATGATGTTCTAATTAATTCATTTGCGTTGAAGTAACCATTATAATGAGCTGTTAACCCATGATATGTTCTACTGATAAAAGTGTTTTTTTCTGTAGAACAACTTATCACGAACGTAATAAAAATTACGATAACACTAATGATTTTAAATAATCTTGTCATGATTCCTTTTCGTATAAAGAAGAACAAATCTTCTTTATTTTTATTGTGTTTTCTATGCAATATTTGTAAAAACCTGTTGGATATCATCATCATCTTCTATTTTATCCAACAATTTTTCAATATCTACTAATTGTTCTTCTGTAAATTCTACAGGTTGAACAGGTATTCTTTGGAGGTTTGCTTTTTCTACATCAATTCCTTTTTTTTCTAATGCCTCCGAAAGAGACCCAAAATATTTATAGTCTCCGTAAACATATACTCTATCTTCTATTACCTCTATTTCATCTAAACCGGCATCTATTAAGTCCAATTCTAATTCTTCAAGATCAAAGTCTTCAGGTTTTTTAAACTCAAACACCGCTTTTCTATTGAAAAGAAAATCTAAAGACCCTGTAGGAACCAACCCTCCTCCAACTTTATTAAAATATGATTTTACATTTGCTATGGTTCGTGTAGGATTATCTGTTGCACACTCTACAACGACCAAAACTCCATGAGGTCCTTTTCCTTCATAAACAATTTCTGCATATGCTTCGGCGTCTTTAGAACTTGCTCTTTTTATTGCTGCTTCTATATTGTCTTTCGGCATGTTTTGAGCTTTTGCGTTTTTAATGGCCGTACGTAAAGCTGCGTTCATGTCCGGATCAGGACCTCCTTCTTTTGCTGCCATAGTAATTGCTTTTCCTAATTTAGGAAACAGTTTTGACATTTTGTCCCATCTTTTTTCTTTTGCTGCTCTACGATATTCAAAAGCTCTACCCATTTTATTTTGTTTTTAATGTTGGCTAACAAAAGTAGAAATATTTTTTTTTGATTAAGCACATATACAAACGATTAGATGCCTCTTTCTAATATTTCTATTCTTTTTTTTATCGGGGGGTGTGTAGAAAACATGTTTCGAATTCCACTTAAAAACCCTTTAAAAGGTGGTTTTACAATAAACATTTCTTTAATATCATCGTCTTGTACCCGAACCTCCGGTTTCGAACTTATCTTCCTTAGTGCTGATGCCATTGAAAGACTATCTTTTGTCAACTCTACCGCTCCTGCATCTGCTAAATATTCTCTTTTTCTGGAAAGAGAAAAACGCAATAAAAGCGTTAAAAAATAACCTATTGTTGCGATTATCAGTAAAACGAGAAAAAAAGCAACTATTCCTCCACCATCTTTTTTGTTTCTGTTTGAAGACCTTCTTGGTGCATAAAAAACCGCTCTAACAAGCATGTTTACAACAAAACTAAAAATTCCAACGAAAATGATGGAAATAATTAATAAACGAACATCTCGATTTTCTATATGCGTTAGCTCATGAGCGATTACTCCTTCTAGTTCTTTGTCGTTTAAATGGTTGATAATGCCCGTTGTCAATGTTACCGCATACGTTTTATCATTAATTCCTGAAGCAAAAGCATTTAGTGCATCATCATGAATAATGTATAGCTTAGGCATCTTCATCCCGGCAGCAATACAAAGATTTTCCAATAAATTATACTCTCTTGGGTGTTCCTTTCTTGTTACAGGAACCATTTTTGTCGACTTTTTTATCATGTAAGTGTGAGAAAAAAAAGCAATTAAAAACCATGCTCCCACCCCAACAACAACAAAAGGAAGCGTGTTTATGGTTTCCTGTAAAGCGATGATCTGTCCGTTTATTTCTTCATAATGGATAATGAAGAAAAACGCGTAAATACATAAAAGAATAACTAAAGGGAAAGCAACTAATAATAAAACTGAAAAAAAATTGTTTTTTCGGATATGTGACCTTAATCCGATAAATTGCATTAGTTAAAATTAATTTTTTGTGGTTTATCCAACTCTTCTCTTTTTTGTTGTCCTAAATCAAACATTGGTTGAGTAACCATTTTTCTAAACCCGGCAACGATGTTTGTTGGAATAGACTCTATCGCTGTATTCAATTCTTTTGTTGCTGAGTTAAAATATCTTCGTGCTGCCGCTAATTTATTTTCAATATCCGCTATTTCCTGTTGAAGTTGCATAAAATTCTGACTTGCCTTTAAATCAGGATAAGCTTCCACTTGAATATTCAACGCCCCCATCGCAGAAGTGAGTTCGTTGTCTGCTTCAATTTTTTCATTGATTGTTTTAGCATTCAACGCTTTACTTCTGGCTTCTGTTATTTTTAACAAAAGGTCTTTTTCATGATTCATATAACCCTTCACAACATCAACCAATTGAGGAATAAGGTCATACCGTTGTTTTAATTGCACATCTATGTCTGCAAAAGCAGCGTCTCTATTGTTTTCAAGTGCGACTAATTTATTCCACGAAGAAATAAACCAAAACACTAAAAACATTAATATTCCAAAAACAATCCACATATTTCTTTTTTTTCTTTCAAAAATAATGTTTTTTAGGTGTTTTGCAAAATGCAAACTATAACTTGATAATAATTAATTTTCATATCTTTGATTCACATTTTAATTCCCCCGTCTATGAAAAAGGCTTTATTTATTGTTTTAATCGCATTTTTATTCATGCAATTTTTTCGAATAGACAAGTCTATTCCTAAAATTGATAAACAAGATGATTTTATATCTATGTTTAAACCACCTAAAGATGTGGAAAAGTTTTTGAGAAATGCTTGTTATGATTGTCATTCGTTTGAAACGAAATACCCATGGTATGCAGAGATCGCACCCTTTTCTTGGTGGATTAAACACCATGTTAACGAAGGGCGTGAACACCTTAATTTTTCGACTTTTGGTAATTATGATCTCAAAAAAAGAGACCATAAACTTGAAGAATGTGTAGAAGCAATGGAAGAGGGGTGGATGCCTTTAGAATCATACACATTAATACACAAAGAAGCGAAATTAAATAAAGAACAAAGAAAACTCCTTGCTGATTTTTTTAATCGGGAGAGAAAAATGTTGAACGGTATTAAGTAGCATCTATTTGCAGAAGTCTATTCTTCCAGTTTTTTCAATATTTCATTAACATCCTCTTCCGTTGAGCTTAGCTTTTTTTTACAAATTTGAATTAACTCTGAGGCTCTTTTAACTTTGACGCTTAATTCATCAACGGAAATTTCGCCTGTTTCAATTTCTTGCACAATCTCTTGTAGCTCTTCAAAAGCTTCTGTGTAACTTAATTTATTCATTTTCTTTACGTTTTGTTGTTTTTACTTTTGAAACAATAATAAAATCGGCTGTTTCTGCTTTTAATTCGTCTTGTTCTTTCGGAACATTATTTTTACCTACTAATTTCCCATTTAAAAATAAAATAGAAAACCCTCTTTTTAATACATTTCCCGGATCGAGAAGCTTTATTTGATTTGCTATTTGTTCTTGTTTGTTTTTTTCTTTTACAAAAAACATCGAAATACTTTGCTTTAGTTTTTGACTTGTGTTTTTGACTTCTGCTTTTTCTATGAATAACCGTTCTTTTAGTAATAAAACTATTTTTTGTTTTTTTTTTTTTAAAAATTCTTTTCCTTTATTTAAAAAAAATTTTGTTGCTGAAATTAGTTTTGATTCCCAGACCAACACCTTATTTTTTCTTTGCACAAGATATTCAAAGACCCTTCCTTTAAAATTTTCTGATAA
>JALWLM010000414.1 GCA_027084145.1 Crocinitomicaceae bacterium
AAGGCTCTAAAAGAGAAAGCGTGGGCAAGTCGGCGACTAAGGCCCTACGTAATGCTGGAAGAGTCCCTTGCGTATTATACGGAGGAGACGAACCCATGCATTTTTCAGCAGATGAACGCGAGTTCAAAGACTTGGTATACACTCCGGATACGCATACGGTAGTGATTGAGTTGGAAGACGGCAGCAAGCACGAAGCCATCATGCAAGATATACAATTCCATCCTGTTACGGATAGAATTTTGCATGTGGATTTCTACCGCTTGTATCCTGATAAGGAGGTAACCGTAACGGTTCCCGTTAAAACCGAAGGTGTAGCACCCGGTGTGGTAAAAGGAGGGAAGTTGTTCTACAATGAAAGGAAACTCAAAATCCGGGCATTACCTTCCAATTTACCGGATTATGTTATTGTTGATATTTCTCATCTGGATTTGAATGACAAAGTTTATGTATCCGATTTGAGAAACGACAAATATAAAATCCTTCATCCGGACAATGTTGTGGTGGTGCAAGTGAAAATGTCACGTGCTGCTATCAAGGCGGCACAAGAGGCGGCTAAAGCTGTCAAGGAAGAAGGAAAATAAAAAACTTTTCGTCCAACAAAAAAACCGCTCATCCGAGCGGTTTTTTTTATAAGACCTCTTATTTTTTAATAAATGCTTTAGTAACTTTTTCTCCTTCTGAATATAAGGACACAAAATACAGACCTTTTTGTAAGTCGGTAATATTTATCTCAATTACTTTTTCATCATCCTTTTGAGGTTTATAAGTAGATACCACTTTTCCAGACAAATCTGTTATAACCAATTTTTTTGGTGTAAAATCTGCTTCTAGATACAAGTAATCTTTAGCCGGATTGGGATAAAGAATTAAATAATGTATTGTATTGTCGGCTACACTTGTATTATTTTGACCCATAGGTACACAAATACTGTATTCATCGGAATAAAGTGTTCCTACAGGCGTAGCTTGTCCGTTTGTTACATCAAGAACAAACAATCCTGAAACATAGTTTGGATTATTCGTAACATCAAACAAAGTCCCATATAACGTTCCATCATCATAATTTACTCCAATATCTTGAATATAATTCAAATCGTATCCTAATGAACCTATGGAAGTTAAAGTTGCATTAGTAGGATCAACAAGGTAAAGCATATCCGTCTCACCATCAATGACATACATATTTGATCCGTCATAACTCAATCCTAAAATTAGAGGATTACTCAAATTAAATGAACCTACGGTGGTGACATCTAAAAAAGGATTAATTTGTAATAAATGTTCAATAGTTGATGCATAATAAAACGGCTGTCCTGTATTCACAGCCAATCCTGTTATACCTTCCGTAAGGAATGGAATAAAACCATATTCATATAAATTTCCATTATCTCCAAGTACATACAATATATTACTGTTATCCACTACCATAATCACTCCGTCAGAAGTGTTGTAATCTCCTGTGGTCAGATAATCTCCAAACATACCATTTATAAGATCACCCATCGTAAAATCTCCTGTACTCATATCAAATTGTCCGAAGTGATTGAGGTCACCTGAACTATCATCATCGTATGCAACAAAAGAATGAACCACATTGTTTTGATAAGCCGGACTTATGACTTCTAATGTTAAAGCAAAAGTGTTATTGGACGTATTGTCATCCGTTGGAAATGATAAAGTGTATGTTAAAGTATATGTACCGGTTGAAGCAGGGGTCCAAACATTATGAAAATTGATTTTATGAAATGCACCCGGAGCTATGTTTGCTCCTGTTACTGGGATTGTTTCAGTATGTACTGTGTTAGAAAATGCATCTTGCAAGGTCAATGTTACTTCAAAATTGTTTATAATATTTGTGCCTGTATTTGCTACAATGCATGAGAAAACAGTAGGATGATTTGTCCAACTAACACCCGGAATACCCCAAGCCATAGCTAAATCATCAAAGGCTGAAATAATTTCCACATTATCCACCGCCCAATACCAATCATAATTAGCATTGTAATAATGGAATCGAACTTTGAAATTGGCATTAGCATAAGCGGTTATATCAATCATTTGAATATCAGGCATGTCCCAGTTTCCCGTATCGGTATTTACGGAATAAATATTTATCCAATTTGTCCCGTCAAAAACATCTACATCTCCTTGTTCATTGCCTCCTGCGGAGTAATAATTAAAATAATGTTCAAACCTCAAAAATATATTACCCGAAACGCCGGATAAATCAACAGCAGGACTTTCTAATGACGTATCCATATCCACGCTTCCGGCTCCATCGCTGTCTGCCATCACAAATGGCGTGCCGTTTAAAGTATTTCCGGAATAGTCATTTACTCCCGTCCAAACAGCACCGGTTCCCGCATTGTCTGTGACAGTCCATGAAGATGGTATTCCCGAATCAAAATTTTCGGAAAAATAAATTGTGTATTGAGCATTCAAAGGTCTATGAGGAGAATACAATGCATTGATGTCTCTAGGCTTGAAAACCGGTTGATCCAAATGACCCAAAGCATTTAGTCTGCTTTGTTGTGAAAATGTAGTAGACATGATCATTGCAAAAAGAAAAAGTAGTAGTTTTTTCATAGTGGCTCATTTTAATGTATGGTGCTAAAATATAATAAATTTTTCAATAATCAAAATGAAAATTTGCATATTAATTAAAATAAGACTTGATCAATATCCACT
>JALWLM010000415.1 GCA_027084145.1 Crocinitomicaceae bacterium
ATTAAGCATACCATGAAAATAATTCCCAAATAATTACCTCCATTATTTGACCAACTTAGATTAATATAGTCCATTAGAATTAATTGTCCAATGATAATTATAATCGCAAAAACAAGTAAACCAATTCTGAACTTTTTCATACTTTTTATTTATGATTTTTAATGACTGCCAACGACGTATATGAGTAGTGATGGGATTTTTTGCGTCAAACTTTCAATTTACTATTTCGTTTATTTATATTCTTAATATCTCAATTTAACAACTACTCTCCTAATGCTTATATACATCTTATGTTGTAAAAAATAATCCATCTATTTTTTAGCCAAAATTTCCAGAACTTTGGATAAGGCTTTATCGGATTCCACTTCAATATCGGGATACACTCCCCTTTTATCTAATTTTTTGCCATCAACCGTATAATAGGTAGCAGTAGGCATCCACAAATCAAACTTGTCTGTTAGTTTGAATTTTTCTCCGTTAAGCATGGCGCCGGCTGTTCGTTCTCCTACGATTACAGCTCTTTTATAATATTTTAATCCGTAAACTAAAGGCTCTCCTGTACTTCCCGTATGTCTATTGGTTAGTACAAAAACTTTTCCTTTATATGGTTTTTTATCGGGAGGGGGAATGACCAAGCAGATTCCATCTTGTTTATGTATCCCTTCAATAATGAGAGAATAACTGGCGGTATCAAATTTTGTGAAATTTCTATACTCTTCCGGCTTAGGTAAGGTTCTATGAGAAGCAAAGTATTTTTGTGTAAGAAATAAGCCTCCGTATAAAGTGTCATCCGTTAAAAAAGATGCTAAAGGTAATGCTGAAGCTATTGAACCTCCCGGATTATTTCTCAAATCTATGATTAGATTCTTCGGATTAAGGTTTCTAATTGTATCGATAAACGGTTGTATTTCGTGCGCATCGGCGGAAAAGGTTTTAACCGTAAAGAGAATGGTGTTGGAATCTATTTTAGTAATCTTGAATTTTTCCCGATTTTTGTTTTTTGAGGAAACATTAGTGTTTTTATTCAACGGAATCAACATTATTCCGTAATGCGTAAAGGGCAAGCTTTGTCCTCTAAAATTGTAAGCTTTTTGAAATTCATAATCATCAAAAACTTTTTTTGAAACTTTCAGAATATCTTTTTTAAATGATTTCCATTTTTTGTCTTTAATAAGAGCTGGATCATAAAGCTTATCTTCCGTTAATTCAATTGCTTTTAAAGTAATTTTATAATAATCCGACAATCGTTTTTGTTTCGGAATTTTTTGCCCTACCATTCGGTTACGGGTCATCTTTGCTGTTAATTTATCATTGCTTATATATCCTTTAAAATTTTGTTTTGAAGTGAGAGAAACATATTTTCCTTCCAAGAAAAGAGTATCGTTCCTGAAATAACATTTTCCTTTTATGTTTATTGCATAAGGTTGCTTAACTTTTCGTAAGAGACGGGCTATAACGTATTTTGTACCGATAATATTCTTTGCACTACCTTTTGATGATGTTAAAGAAAAAGCATCTTTATCTATTTTTAATTTCAATAAAAGATTAGTATTACCGGTGATGGTAGCTTTCCAAAATGTTTCATTTAACTCATTCGGAGATTGTCCAAACAATAGAAATGATGAGATAAAAAATACAAACAAAAAACTGAAAATTTTCATAATGTTATAGTAGTCTTATATGTAATTATAAATATGCTATCAAATATAGAGCTTTTATTTTCTTACCCTTCCATATACTTCTCCTTCGGTCCAATTTCCAGTATATTTTTCAATTTTCTCTTTTAGGCTTTCTCTGACTTTTTTCTCTAACACATTTTTTTCTTCATTTAGTACAAATTCAGCATTGTATTCTTTCTCTATATTTAGAATGTAATCGTTCAATAGTCTTTGTTCATAATCATTCTTAGGATGTTCAGTCAAGTGTTTTAAGCCTTTGTGTCTCCATCCATTTTCCTCAAGGAAGTTTGGGGTTCCACTTGTAGTATAATTCTCGATATAAATTTTGGATTCAGTCAGCTTTAGTGTACCTAAACTGTCAACAGAATATATTTGTTCTCTAAATCCAAATGGTAAAATTGAACCCGGCATCCTATCTGTTGCAGCCCAGTAAGAATAAAATATAATCTTATTCCCCTCTACCTTATAATTTCCAAGTTGAATATGAATTGAACTACAATCACCATCTTCCTTAAACAATGTATGAGTTAATAGTTTTTTATCATTTCTGTATAATTCTAAAATTTCGTTTTCAGCACTTTCAATAGTGTCTAATTTGACTTGTTTAAATGAAAAAAATGTCCGATTTATTTCAATCTTTACGGTTTGTCCTAATACAAAAGTTGAAAAAGTTATAAAAATCAATATTATTAATGTTTCTAATTTCATTTTTAGTCTTTTTTTCAGCTGACCGCTAACGGTTTGAACATGTATAGTAAGGTCTTTTTAAAGATTAATATCCAAATTAGTACGGGCCATAATTTACATTTTTTTTATATTTTAGAGCCTCAAAATTGAAAATTTTGGGGATGCACTATATTTTTTGCTAGCCATTCGTATTATCAATATATTTTTCCGCTATTTTTTCAACTGTTTTATGATATTTGTTCCAACTTGTATAAACCTCCACACTCCACCTTTTAATCATTTCTTTAAATTTTTGCTCATTTTTTGAATGATTAATTA
>JALWLM010000416.1 GCA_027084145.1 Crocinitomicaceae bacterium
TCCTTTGACAATGCAGAAGATCCGGGAAAGGCAAAAGAACTTTATGAGAAATTCGTCCAGGAGTTTTCAAAATATGTTCCTGTTCAGACAGGAGTTTTTGCTGCCTACATGAAGGTTTTCATAGAAAATGATGGTCCTGTTACTTTTATAATAAACTCAAAAACTCTTTAAAAGTTCATGTAAAGGTATATCTTCTTTGAGTTCCGGAAAGTCCTGAATTTTCTTACCAAAAGCTGTTTCAAGTATTGTGTTTCCCCACCATGAAATATCGTAATGTTTTATATGTTTTCTCATTTTTTTCATTTTGTATCTTTTTTCCTCTGAATCTTTTGATAAAACTCTGTATAACGCATCTGCACAACCTTCTATGTCATAAGGATTAACAAGGCATGCAAAATCTCTAAGTTCTGCAGCGGCACCTGTAAATTCACTCAGTATAAGTGCCCCTTTATCTTCTACCTGAGAAGCTATATACTCTTTAGCTACGAGATTCATACCATCTTTTATAGAATTAATCCAGCATACATCAGAAAATCTGTAGTAGTTTATAAGCTTTTCAAATGGAAGTCTTCTTGGAAAGTAATAAATAGGTGTCCAGTCAGGTGTTCCAAGTATACCATTTGTTTCACTGATTATATGCTCAAGTTCTATTTTTAACTGATCATATTCAGGAATTTTTTTTATGTTTGGAGCTATTGCCTGAACAAGAACTGTTTTTTTGTGGAACCGGGGGTATTTTTCAAGAAATCTCTTATATGCTTTTACCTTATGTATTAAACCCTTTGTATAATCAAGTCTGTCAACTCCGAGAATAACTATTTTATCTTTGAATGGAAACTCCTCTTTTTTAGATTTTTTTGCTAACGATTGGTATGTCTGGAAGTCTATGCTTATTGGGAAAACTCCAACTTTTACCTTTTTTCCGTTATAAACAATTTCTGTTATAGGGTCCGTAGATAGAATATTAACATCTTTAACAAGTCCATCTATACAGTCTAAAAAGTTTTTTCTATCAACAAATGTGTGAAAACCTATTAGGTCGTATTTTAAAAGACCTCTAAGTATCTCAACTCTCCATGGTATTTTGAAAAAAAGTTCTGGGTTTGGAAAAGGAATATGAAGGAAAAATGCCGTTTTTCTTTTTAGACCTAACTTTTCAAGATATTCAGGAAGGAGAAAAAAGTGGTAATCATGAACCCAGATTAGATCCTCTTCTGTAGATATACTTTTCAGGTATCTTGCAAATTTTTTGTTTACTTCTCTGTATGCTTTCCAGTATTCAGGTTCAAATCTACAGTAATATTGAAAAGTGTGAAACATTGGCCAGATTATACTGTTGGAAAATCCGTTAAAAAAGTCTTCTACTTCTTTGTTTGTAAGGGAAACTGGATAAAGTAAAAATCCTTCTTTTTTACCTTCTTCATATATAAGATTTTTCATTTTAGGTGTTATTTTTTCTGAGCCAGCCCATCCTATCCATATAGCTTTTCTTTTGTGTAAAACCTGTTTTAATGCTGTAACAAGTCCCCCTGGTGATATATGCACCTGATACTTGCCGTTTTCTTTTTTAATGTGAATAGGTAAAATGGCTGATACAACAATTAAGTTTGTATTGTCCCTCATTGCTCCCTCCTGGGTTTAATCTTATGGATGCGTTGAGGGAAAGTCAATCTCTGCTTTCGTCTCTACCTCTAAAAAGTAGTTTTATTGGAGCTTTTTCAAATCCAAGAACTGTTCTGAGGTTATTTTCGAGAAATCTGACAAAATGTTCTTTAAAACCTTCTGGATAGTTTACAAATAGTAAAAAACATGGAGGTTTTCCTTCAAGCTGGGTTGCATAATAAATCTTTAAAGGCTTACCCTGATAAGAAGGGGGCTGTCTAAGGGATAGAATCTGTTTTATAGCTCTGTTAAGCTGACCTGTTCCAACTCTTTTCCATGCTTGATTGTAAACTTCTATAATCTCTCTTAATAGCTGTTTTATCCCTTTTCTGTTTTTTGCAGATGTCATTACAATAGGAGCATAAGGTATGAAATACAGCCTCTCTCTGACCTGATTTTTAATTCTGTTTAATACTTCTGATTTGGGAGGAACAGTATCTATTTTATTTATAACAATAACAGCAGGTTTTGTGTATTTCTGTATAAGATGGGCTATTTTAGTATCCTGTTCTGTTGCTCCCTGCTGAGCATCTATAACATGGACGATAACATCAGCTTTTTTTATTGATTCAAGGGTTCTACCTACACTGAAAAACTCTATGCCGTAATCAACCTTGGATTTCTTCCTCAATCCAGCTGTATCCAGAAAAATAAATTTCTGACCATTCCATTCAAATAATGTATCTACAACATCTCTTGTAGTTCCTGGGATGTCAGAAACTACAGCTCTTTCTTCTCCCAGAATAGCATTTAGCAATGATGATTTTCCTGCATTGGGTTTTCCTACTATAGCTACTTTTATAAGATCCCTATCTTCTTTTTTTGTCTCTTCTTTGGTGGATTCTTTTTCATAGTCAGGAATATCCTCTACAACAGCATCAAGTAAATCTGCTACACCGTATTTCTGTATTGAAGAAACAGGGAAAACTTTGTCAAATCCAAGCTCATAAAACTCATAAACCACTTCTTCATTTTCAGGGTTGTCTATTTTGTTGACAGCTCTGTAA
>JALWLM010000417.1 GCA_027084145.1 Crocinitomicaceae bacterium
AATTATTCCTTTTGACCCTCCCGAAACATAAGCCCAACCTCCTACTCCCATTAAATCGGAATAAGACGGTAATGTGATGTTAATTTCTTTATCAAAAGGAATACTGGGAACAGGATGCGTGTTATCAATTTTTTTGCACCCAAAAAAAACAAGTGCCAATAAAAAAATAAATTGTAACTTCATATCGTTTATTTCACTAACAAAGGTATGATAAAAACAACGAATTTCATAATACAATTATTGCTATCACTCTCTTTATTTTTTCTGATGAGTGGTTGTTTTTTACAAAAGAAAAACCCGGCGACAGTAGAAGAAGCGGAAAAAGAATTAGCTAAAAAAGAAAAAAAACAACAAAAAGCAGCCAAAAAAGCGAAGAAAGAAGCAGAAAAGCGGTATTGGAAAATGCAAACGAAAGAAGCCAAGCGCTCTATTCGCAGAAATAAACGAAGGAACAAAAAGATGGCTAAAAAAAGACGGTAAATCAGCTGCTTTTTTTGTATCTTTAAAAGATATGATAAGGATTTTACTAACGCATATACTACTTTTAACAACTTTTTTTACAAAAGCACAAGATATTCATTGGTCGCAATTTAATGATAACCCTATCTTTCAAAATCCTGCACAATCCGGTTTTTTTGATGGAGATTATCGTTTTATCGGAAATTACAGAGATCAATGGAGAAGTGTAACGGTTCCGTTTTCGACATTTTCAATGTCTGCCGACACTCGTTTTGAAAAGATAGGAACGGGAATTTTATTTTTTCATGATGTTGCGGGAGACGGGAAATTTAGAACTATTGAATTGAACGGAAATATTGCTTATCCGTTTTTCCTAACAAAAGATTCTTTACATCAACTTCGCTTAGGAGCTAATTTTGGGATGAACCATCGTCAGTTTAACTTTGATCAGTTTTATTTTGATAATCAGTATAATGGAATGAATTATGACCCAACACTTCCTACAGGTGAGAACATCGGAAATGAAAAGAAAACGAACTTTACTATAGGTCTTGGAGGAATTTATCGGTATTTTATCCATAAAAGAATGAATTTTACGGGAGGAATTGGCATTTTTAATTTAAATCGTCCTGATCAAGGTTTTTACGGAAGCAATATTCCGAGACATATTCGTACAAATATTTTTCTTCGTTCCTTTTATCAATTTGGGTATGATTGGGATTTATTACCTTCTATCAGTCTTTCTTTTCAACAGAAATATAGAGAACTTGTTATTGGTAGTTCCGTAAAATATACACTTGTTGAAAGACTTGGGGAATACCGTGCCTTTTATGGCGGATTATGGTGGAGAAACAAAGATGCAATGTTTCTTACTTTAGGGATGGATTACCAAGATTGGTTTTTTGGTATCAGTTATGACATCAATCTTTCCAAACTTATTCCTGCAAGTCACGCCAGAGGAGGAATTGAATTTGCTATTCGTTATATTTTACACCGTTTTAAACCATCGAAAAATTATTTTAGAATATGCCCCGATTATATTTAATCATTTTACTATTGATTAACACTCCTTACTTGTTCTCGCAAAACAAAATCAAAAAACACCTTGAATTTGCAAAAGAACAATATCAAAAAGGAGATTATTATCATGCTTTGATACATTATAAAGAAGCAATGAAGTTAGACTCCAATACCATTGATATCCTTTGGAATGTCGCTGAAACTTATCGTGCATATAAAGATTATAGAACTGCCGAATATTATTATCGTAAAGTTTATGACCGTGAAGAAGCTAGAATATATCCCGCCAGTCTTCTTTATTTGGGGCTAATGCAAAAACAAAATGGCAAATACGAAGAAGCAATTCAAACTTTTAAAAAAGCCAAAAAGAAATATTATAAAAAGAAAAAAAGTTATCTCTACAGGAAAGCCAAACAAGAATTAATCTCAACAATTTGGGCCAAATCATCTGCAAAGGACACTTTAGAATTAAATATAACACAACTCCCCGAAAATGTGAATACGGTAAATGCAGAATTCGGACATATCATCTATGAAAAACAATTGATTTTCTCCAGTTTAAGAGCAGACTCCATTAGTGAACAAGAAGAAGTTTATTCGCCTCACTATAAGACTTCTCTATATAAAAGTAAAATTGTTGACAGTGCATTTTCAGAATCTCAACAAATTAAAGACTTATTGATAAGAAATTATCATACCGGAAATGGTACTTTTTCTCTGGACGGAAAACGTTTTTACTTTAGTAAATGTAATGAAAAAGAACAAGGATATCGTTGTAAAATTATGGTTGCACGATATCAAAACGGAAAATGGACAGACATCGATTCACTAGGGGAAATTATCAATTCACCCAATAGCAATACAACCATGCCTTGCATCGCCAAAATTCAAGGAAAAGAAGCGTTAATATTTTCTTCGGATAGAGAAGAAACAGAAGGAGGCATGGATTTGTTTTATTCTTACATTAAAAATGGCAATCAATTTAGTAAGGTACGTCCACTAAAAACAATCAACAGTATTGATAACGAACTTAGTCCATGGTGGGATTTTGAAAATAATCGACTCTATTTCTCATCTTCTTGGAATAATAATTTTGGAGGATATGATATTTTTTATTCTCAATACAGACAAGGACAATTCGAAAAACCTCAAAATATAGGTATTCCTTACAATAGTCCTGCTAATGATCTTTATTATTTCCAATACGGAGATAGCACCTTTGTCTCCTCTAATCGATTAGGAGTTTTATATAGTAAAAACCCCACTTGTTGCAGTGATATTTTTCTTTTGACTCCTAAAACAACTCCCAAAAAACAGGAAGAAACACTTGCCGATTTGAATAAACGGCTTCCTGTAACACTTTATTTTCATAATGATGAGCCCAACCCTAGAACATGGGATACCGTAAGTACAATCGACTATATGGAAAGTTATGATGCTTACATCAAATTACTTCCCGTTTATAAAAAAGAATATTCTAAAGGATTAACGGGAGAAAAAGCGAATGAAGCCCGGATTGATATTGAAGACTTCTTTATTGAATATGTGAATAAAGGAGTTGAAGATTTAAAATTATTTCAACGCTTATTGAAAAAAGAATTAGAGAAAGGAGCAAAAATCCGTATTACCGTACAAGGATTTGCCAGCCCTTTAGCAAAAACCGATTATAACGTAAATCTAACCAAAAGAAGAATATCTTCTATCAAAAAATACTTTAGAAAAGCAGACAATGGTTTTTTCATTCCTTATCTGGATAGTACAGCCAAAAATGGGGGATATTTAGTCTTTACTCAAATTCCTTTCGGTGAATATTCTGCAAATCAAATGACCAGTGACAACCCTAATGATGTTAAAAACTCCGTTTATTCTCGTGCTGCCGCAATTGAGCGAAAAATTGAATTGCAAAGCGTGAGTTATATCCAAGAAGATGAGTTTCCTTTAGATTGTTCTTTACCTGTACATAATTTTGGAATCACTTCTAAAGGAGAAATACTTAGCCATCGATTTACCATCAAAAACAATGGGAAAACGACCATTCATATTTCCGATATTAACAAAGAGTGTGATTGCATTGAAGTAAACATACAGGACAAAAATCTTTCCCCACAAGAATCAACAACTATAGATGTTCAATTGAACACTAAACAACTAAAGGGGTTTATCATCCGTAAAATTAGCGTTAAAGCCCAAGGAAAAGATGATGAACAATTAAATTTATTTATTACTACTGAGGTGAAATAAATAAATTATATCTTTGCCTTTCTTGTTTTAAGCAATGGACTCAACTAGCAAAACATTCATAAAAAAATCAAACAACAGGCTTAAATTTATTGATATGGCACGCTCTGTTGCCATCTTGTTAATGTTGGAAGGGCATTTTGTAGATGATTCCTTGGCATTAGAATTTAGAGATCTTTCCAATCCCATTTATTACACATGGAGATTTATTAGAAGCTTTACGGCGCCTATGTTCTTAACCGTAACAGGTATTATTTTCACCTTTTTATTGCTAAAAAACAGAGAGCTGGGGTTTTGGCAAAATATTCGTGTAAAAAAAG
Source organism: Crocinitomicaceae bacterium (assembly GCA_027084145.1). Taxonomy (GTDB): domain Bacteria; phylum Bacteroidota; class Bacteroidia; order Flavobacteriales_D; family Crocinitomicaceae; genus UBA4466. The sequence goes on from JALWLM010000417.1 coordinate 4,038, forward strand.
GGTATAAAAGAGTTTTAGAACTATTCTTTTGGGGTTTTGTTGTTCAGTATTATGCTTTCCATGTTTTAGAATGTATTGCAGTTGGTATTTTTACGATTCTACTTCTATATGGAATTTATAAAATTGTCAAACTTGTTCCTTTGTGGATTTATTTTTTCATCGCCGGTTTTTTTACTTTTTCCTTTTATCTATATTTAGAAGCCAATCTATCTCCTGAACAGCCCTGGCCTGAGGGAGCATGGTCTTTTGTGCAAAAAGCATTTCACGGTAAAAAATCTTCCAGCATTTTCCCCATTGTTCCTTATATGGGATACACGATGTTTGGTGCAGCAATCGGGTCTATTATTTATCGTTCTCAAGCACATGTCCGACACTGGTCATTCCCTGTATTATTTTTAGGTGTTGGAGCGGCCTTATTCTTTTCTTCAACAGAAATATTGTCTATTATAGATATTGTTGTACAAACAATCGTCCCTGATTTCTCTTATCACCTTGTAGATATCAATTGGTTAATCGAGCGACTTGGCATCGTCCTTATTGAAATGGGTGTTTTTATAACCATTGATATTCTATGGGGAGAAAAGTTTTCAGAAAATAATTTATTTTTAAAAATCGGTCAAAATACATTAACAATTTATGTTTTACATATGGTTTTATTGTATGGAAGCGTTTCCGGATTAGGTTTAAATAAATTTTTCAGGAAAGCTCTTAATCCTTGGGAAGTAACGATAGGAGCTATTTTATTTATAGCTTTTTTCGTTATTCTAATCAAATATATTGATGTAATTAGAGCAAGACTATCGTTTATCCTTGTCCCTCTTCGCCGTTTTTTTGAGCGCATCTTTTTTATTTAGAAAATAATTTTTGTCTTCTGCGCGGTTTTACAAATTCTTTAAAAGCAACTCTCCGGTGAATGATTCTTTTTCCACAGTTGTCTATAATTGTTATTGTAACATGATAAACCTTTGGCTTTCTATAAACATGGTATGCCGTATGTCCTTTAAAAGTTTTTCCATCACCAAAATCCCAAATAATATTTGTTGCTTCAGGATAATTGGCTTTTCCTCTTAATACATATCTTCGCTTACCACTTGTTTGATAATCTATATGTAAAACATTTCGATTAAGAAGAAATTCTTCTCGATGATTGTGGATATATTCATATACTGTATTTTGAATCAATTTCGCTTTTTCCTTTGAAACTTCTTTTGGCATATATGAACCATAAGGGTTTTTATCGAAAATGGCAGCATAAAAAGAAGATGCTATTGTAAAGGATCCATAAATAGTAGGATGCATATGATCTTCACGATATAATGAAATTGACGGGTCTCTTTCTCTTATCATTCGATAAACATCTCCAACGGGCACAACCGGTAAATTAAAGCGTTTACTTAAATAAAGATACCCTTCTTTTATCTTATCAGACATTTTAATGTAAGTATTTACATCTTCTCTATATTTATAACCGTTTTCATAGCCCCACGTCATATAAAGCAACACATTGGTACACGGATTATTCTGATAAATAGAATCTAAAATCTGTTGGAAATAAGGAATGCTTGCAGAATCAATTGTTTTTTCATCGTGCATCAACTCTCGACTAAATCCTTGTAAAATAACATAATCCCATTTATGTTTTTTAATATCTCTAAATAAATCTTTCCTTTCCGAGTGCATTTTAAAAGTGTGATTACTTTTAGCACTCATAGTAACTTCAATATGAATTCCTTTAAATTTTGCCATTTTTTCAAAAAGTTTAGGCATTGAATTCATATGAGTATAACTATTACCAATAAACAAAACTCTCATAGGAGGAAATTTCTTTACTTCTTCCCCATTTTGAGCATTAGCCATGCCTCCGAATAAAAGAGATACTAAAAAAGTCTTTATTGATTTTAGCATGATGTTTTTAAACCTTTTCATAATCTGACTTGATTTTAATGATCAATAATCAAGTATTAGACCAAACAGATTATGCTTCTTTAATTCTAGTTGCTATCTCCGATAATTCTTCATGTGATAATTTCAATTTTTTGTTTGCAAAATTCATGTCATCCATCTTATTAATCGGGATTAAATGAATATGCGCATGAGGAACTTCCAACCCTATCACAGCCATCCCCACTCGGTTACAAGGAAAAGCTTTTTTAATTTTTTTTGAGACTTCTTTTGCAAAAAGAATCATTTCCGATAATAGTTCATCTTCAATATCAAAAATGTAATCAATTTCTTTTTTAGGTATTACTAAAACATGCCCTTTTTGAAGAGGCATAATATCCAAAAAAGCTAAAAACTTTTCATTTTCAGCGACTTTATGACAAGGAATTTCTCCTTGAACTATTTTAGTAAAAATACTCGCCATTTTATCTTTTTATTTCGATAATTTCAAACTCCATAATTCCTGCAGGAATCTCTATTTTTGCAATATCTCCTACACTTTTCCCTAATAATCCTTTTCCCATCGGAGAATCGACACTAATCTTTTTTTGTTTTAAATCCGCTTCATTTTCAGCGACTAAAGTATAACTCATTGTCGCACCATTCTTTAAATTTTTTATTGTAACTGTGGATAAAATATAGACTTTGGAAACATCTATATCGGATTCATCAATAATTCTAGCGTTAGCGATGACTTCTTTTAATTTGGCAATTTTAGCTTCTAAATGTCCCTGTGCTTCTTTTGCAGCGTCATATTCTGCATTTTCAGATAAATCACCTTTATCTCTAGCTTCTGCAATTTGTTGTGAAATTTTAGGTCTTTCAACTGTTTCAAGCTGTTTTAATTCTTCTTTTAATTTCTTTAATCCTTCTTCCGTATAGTAGTTTATCTGTCCCATTTTTAATCGTTTTAATCATCCTATATTAAACAAAAACAAGAGAGCCCTTTTAGGACCCTCTTGATAAAATCATTCTTTTATATTTTATTTCAAACTAATCGTACAACCAATAGTATGAATAATTCCAAATGTTCCTGCGAAACGTGCTGCATATTCAACACCTAAAGCAGTTTTATTTTCTCCAACTAAAGCATCAACTGAAAAACCTGCTGTTGGTCCTACCAATGCATTAGATCTATTTTCTACATTAAAAATACCCTTTTCATAAACATATCCCGCTCTAAGGTTGAATGCTAACTTATCCGTTGTCATTCCGTAATCTAACCCTAAAGCATATTGATCTTTAAAGAAAGAATTAGCTTGGAAAGCAAAAGAGGCATTTAATTTACTACTTTCTGTGAAAATAAAATCGTAAGACGCTCCTATAGCCAATAAAGAAGGCAGTTCATATTGTGCTGATCTTTGTTCTAATGTAGCCGTTTGTCCATTAGAAACATAATTGACTTGCGTAGCAAAACCATCTCCTTTAAATTTCATTACAGGTCCCACATTTCTTAATGTAATCCCAAATTTAATTTGTTCTTGTTCTCCTGTAACATATCTAACTCCCGCATCAATTGCTATCCCTGAAGCTTTTAAATCTGCAATACTTTGAGAAATCACTTTAAAATTAATTCCCCCTGATATTGAATTAGAGAACGTTCTCGCATATCCTACACTAAATACATTTGCTCTAGGTGAAAATTCTCCAATATTCCCTTCAGGGTTATTAACTGTTGTAATCGGAATATCTCCAAAATTCATTGATTGAATACTCACTGTAAGAACTCCTTCTTCTGATATTCTCTGAGATAAACCAACAGCATTTAATCCTATCCCTGAAATTTTCCCCATCCAATTGGTATGATTAAACTTAATCTGTGTTTTATCTGTAAAAGCAGTTCCTGCAATATTTAAAAATGATGCTTCCAAGCCATTTGTGGATGCAATACCTGCTCCTCCGGCTGCACTATTTCTTGCCCATGGATTAATCAAAAGATGAGAAGCTCCTGCTGATCCTATACGGTCTTCATTTCCTGCATTTACAGAAGAAACTGTCAACGCAACTAAACCAACAATTAAAAATCTTTTATAATTCATAACTTGTTTATTATATCTTATTAAATACCTTGTAAATCAATTTGTCTAACTCCTCCGAAGAATTTCAATACCACTTCTCCAACTTCCGGAATTTCTACGTGAATCAAATATACTCCACTTGCAATAGGAACTCCTTTGTGGTTTTTCATGTCCCAATCCAAGTAAGTTTGAGGACTGTCTTTCTTGTAAGATCTTACCAGACGTCCATTACTTGTATAAATATTCACAGAACATTTTTCCGGTAGATTCGTGATTTTTACTCTTGTATCTAATCTGTTTCTTTCATAGTCCGAATAGCCATAATAAGGATTTGGAACAACTCTAATATTATTTAATACTTCGGAAAGTACTTTTTCTTCTCCATAACCTGTCGCCAAATCACTCATATCCCAAGCATACATCGGTGAACCTCCATTAGGTCCTCCATTCGTATTTCCTTCCGTATAGAAATCTTTATATTCTTTAGATACTCTTACACGTATTCTTACGTCTGTATCTAACACATTTTTATTTGGTGCTTTCCAAAAATATCCCACCCAAGACATATTTCCATATACTTTTTTCTTAGCTGTAGCATTGTTTTGCTCAATTAACAACCAGTCTTGATACAATTCATTTGTTGCTAAATTTTCAGCTACTGATGGAACATAAGCCGGATAATTAACTCCTTGCAAATGTCTATTAATATCTTTCTTTTGATAGTTAAAGATATATATAGGATGCATACCTCCCATTAATGGATTTCCATTAACATCCACTAATCGATCTGAAGGATTCCAAATCATATCAGCTCCATTATCAGACATTAAGAAAGAGTTTTCTCCAAATGCCATATATAATCTTGCTCCTGATTCTACATCAATTGCATATCCCGGAAACCAGCCCATACCGGTTGTTCCACTTCCATCAGGATTACCATCCTTATCCACGCTAAGACTCTTTCTCATTGCTCCCGGTTGAGCTCCTCCAACATTTGTAGCAACATCTCTTCCCAATTCAATTACCGGACATCTTGTCCATTTTGATTTGTCTGAAGTTATCACAATCTCAACACTTGGTAAGAACTTTAATGAAGAATGCTGTTTATACAAACCGGGGGATGTTGTACCATAATATACCATTGGCATAAAAGAACCTTCATAACCTACCAATCGATGAGGTGCTATAGAACCATCTAATATTTTAGCAAATTTCTTTTCCGGATCCACCCCTATTGCATCGGGATACGAACAATTCTGTAAATAATCAGGTATATTCGGATCCAAAGTACAAGGGTTAGGATCATTAGGGTCAAATATCCCCGATCTGATCCAGTTTGTAGGATAGAAAACATCGTTGTCGGTTACCGGTAATAACCAAGCTTTGGAACTATCTTTGTATTCAATTGTTGCTTCTAACAATTCTACAGTTTTATCAATATCAGCTGTTGAACCATTTTCAGGTGATTGATATTTTTTCTGATTAATTGTAACCGAAATTCCCCATTCCGGTATCAACTGTTCATTTTCTACAGCCACTGAAAAATCAGAATAAACAGATTCTATTAATGATCCTCCGGGAGCATCATAACGATTAATGACCCACTTAGCTGTATCTGCTCCATTATCAATAGGGTTTTTATTGTAATCTACAAATTTACACTCAAAATAACCATCTGCCACATTCAGAGGGTCTATGACTTTTACACTAATCGGACCTCTTCCATTCTCATAAGTCGGATTAATTAAATACCCAGAACTTACAATTATTTCTTCCGATTGAGTTGTTAAATCCAATATATTTCCTCCGTTTCCATGTCCATCTAATCTTGTAATTTTAGGACCGTCTCCATATTCTGCATTTTGAACCAATCCTCCTGCTTCCGGTCTTGGATCATGCGGGATTGCTTCTACCGCTTTAATTGAAGAACCATCATGTCCTAAACGAGAAGAAATGTATGGCATTTTTTGTCCATCTAAATATAACGGATCATTCGGATCATAAGGCTTAAATTCATTATGTGCATAAGCTAACGCAATATAGTAATAACGCTTATGATTGATTAACCTTCTATCTCCTTGAGCAAATTTATCTTCTGTAATTAAGAAAGAGTGTCTAATTCCTTTATTTTCCGCATCGACCATTTTTTGCGGGATTGAAAAACCTAACTCTTCATCAAAAACAAAGTTGATTAAATCTTCAACATTATTTTTAAGGTCACATTGCGCTACTAATTGAGATTTGTTGTCATCTCTAATATCCGCTACGGATGCTTGCTCATCAATCATTTGGAAAATTTGATATCCTTCAAATCTGTAAAATCTATCTAAAGTAGGATCTGTAATATTTACTTCATCTTCCACTTTATATTGTTCCTTATAATTGTTGGAAGACGGTGGGTTTGAAATTGTTAATACCAATTCATTTTCCAATTCTTGAATTTCTAATTGTGGTGCATAAGGCGGTTCCAATATTTTAAAGCAAGCATCAAAAAGTGCTTGTGCTTTAGTATCAGCTTGCTTCATAGCTTCTACCGAAGCAAATAAACCGGTTTGATTACTTCTTCCGTAAACAATCCCCACAGTAATATTATTTACTGCTCCGGGTCTTAAAGTAAACGGTCCTGCAGATTGAACGAAACGTCTATCTCCAACAGGGTTAGAAGTTCCCGAACCATCAGTATCCACTTCACTCCAATCAAATCCCGGATCAGTTCCTGCTGTCGCCCAATGCAAAGGATCTGAATCATGAGGGAATACGTAAGTTGTAGGAATTGTTGTTGCTCCTTGACTTCCGGCTAAACCTGTTCCTCCATAAACAATTTGATCTCCATTTTGCCAAAAACCTCTCATATAGTTGTAAAATTCTTGAGCATTAGAAGGATCATTTTGAGGAAAGGCTGCTCCATTTGTATAATAAGTAAATAAACGCATACCAAAACGTTCATTGTCGACAACACCATCCGAATATCCTACTCCTATTCCCGAATAAACAATTCCTGTATCTGCAAGAGCTTGAGCAACTGTTGGTACGACCATTGTATTTGTAACCGTATCAAAGTAAGGTCCAACATTATCTCTTCCATCCGCATCTTGATAAGGCCCTTCAAAAAAGTCACACCCTATTGCAGGAGGATTATTTCCATAACCTAAATTACCACTTACAGCATCATCAAAAGCATCTCCGTTAAACATATACCCAAGTCCTCTGGACACATCGCATCCTGCATAGTCATCATTATACCCTCCTACATCGG
>JALWLM010000418.1 GCA_027084145.1 Crocinitomicaceae bacterium
TTATCTCACATCCTTCTTTTGATGACAAAACATATTATATGTTTGGAAAAGAAGATAACAAAGAAATTAATATTCCTAAAGTGATTATGCCTGCCAAAATGCAAGAAATTGAAGAGGTTGTTATTTATGCCAATAAAAATCCTATTTATTATAAGGGAGATACTTTGGTTTATGTTGCTGATTCTTTCCAAGTAGGAGAACACGCCGTTGTAGAAGATTTACTAAAAAAACTTCCCGGAATAGAAGTAGATAAGGATGGAAAAATAAAATCTCAAGGGCAACAAATTGATAAGGTTTTGGTTGATGGAGACGAATTCTTTGGTTCTGACCCGACAATCGCAACAAAAAATTTAGGTGCAGATGGAGTGAAAACCGTCCAAGTGTATGAAAAAGAAAATGATGAAGGCATTGGAGGAGACGATGAAAAAATCCGTGTTCTGGATTTAAAACTGAAAGAAAATGCAAAGAAAGGATATTTCGGGAAAATTTCTGGAGCTACAGATTTTGCACTTACTCCTATCGACGGAAAGACGGGAACAAATCCCTTCTACGAAACAGAAGCACTTTTTAATAGTTTTCAAGGAGCAAAGAAGTTCTCGGTTTTCCTTTTAACGGCCAATACACCTAAATCTAATTTTACGAGAGGAGATATGATGAAGTTTGGTCTGGAGAATGAAGATGGGGCCGGGCGAAATTTTTGGGAAGACGGAACTCGAAATCTACAAGGGATACCACAAACACTAAAAGCGGGTGTTTATTTCAGTGATAAATGGGGGAAAAATGATCAAATAAGATTCAATACAAATTATTCTTTTTATGATACCAAACTTCAAGAAATATCAGCAAGTCGTTCGACTTATTTCTTAGAAGATTCCCTCTATTATACAGATGATTCCACAAGGTATTTAACCAAAAATCAATCTCATCGCTTTTTCTTAGAAATGGTTGCCCCACTAGATTCTTTTACAACATTAACCATAAAACCAAATTTAAGATATGATGTTGCCAATACTAATGATTTGGATGAGTCTTCTTTTCTTGGAGAAACAAATATTACGTCACTTCAGACACTCATCAACAATGAAAACAATTCTGACGGAATTCGGTTTGGAGGAATGGTGAAGATTTTCAGAATATTTCGAAAGAAAAAAAGAGAATTCGACCTTACTTACAATACAGATATTTCAAAAAATCAAACTAAAGGAACGCTTCACTCTGAAACAAGATTGATTCCTATTGCGTATGACTCTATAGTCAATCAAGAACAACTAAACATCAATTCTTCTCTCAATCATAAAGTTGTTGCTACATACATCGAACCAATTGGCAAAAAATGGAGAACAGAATACCAGTATTTATTTAAAACAGGAAACAGTGACTTGAATAAATCCGTTTATGATAGCACAGCCAACGGATACACCAGTTTCCGTTCAGATCTTTCAAATATTTTTAATACGCAAAGAATACAGCACCGCGGAGGTTTCAGGTTATTATTTGACGGTAAAAAACACAAGTTTAGAGTAGGATTGCGTATTCGAAATATTAAAATAGATAATAAAAACTTAATTACAGACACAACTATTCATCAAAATGTCACGAACTTCCTTCCTGTGTTTAATTATACTTTTAGACCTTCTATGAGCAAACGGCTTAGAATATCTTATCAAACATTTTCTGATCAACCATCGATATCCGATTTAGCTCCTGTTCCTGACAACAGCAATCCCAATAGAATCAAAGTGGGAAATCCTAAACTTATTCCAAATTATAGGCATTCCGCAGACATCTTTTTTAGCTCTTGGCAAGCATTAACAGGACGGTATATTTGGGGAACCATATCTGCTACAATGACAGAAGATGCATTTGGAACATCTACTAACTTTGACAACTATGGACGAACAATTACCCAAACAATGAATGTTAATGGTAATTTTTCTACTTTTTTTATGATGGGAGGTGGACTTCCTTTGTTCAATAGAAAATTAACACTAAACCCAACCGTTAGAACAAACTTTTTTAGAAATGTCGGTTATATTAATCAACAAAAAAATATCACAGACAATATTTCCTTTTCAAAAGATCTCAATACAAGAATTAATTTAATGAACGATTCCTTAGAAATAAACACAAAAGCAAGTTATGCTTACACCATTCCAAAATCGTCTTTAAATCAATTTTCACAATCCCCTTTTTCTACGCAAGTCTATGGGCTTGGAGCAAAATGGAAAATAAAAGGAGGTTTTATACTTTCTTCTGATGTTGAATATACGAAAAACAACCAAAAAGGAAGTGGTTTCTATGATTTTGAATTCACTGTATGGAATGCTTCGATCCAAAAATACTTTTTGAAAACACAAAATTTAATTGTTGCATTAGAAGCGAACGACATCTTAAATCAAAGAATCAACACCGGGAGAGAAGTGTTAGGAAATAGTATTACCGATTACCGAACTTCTGTGATCTCCCGCTACTTTTTACTTCGATTGACTTATAAATTTAACAATAGAAAAACTAAAGAAGAAGACTTCAATGATTGGCATTAGAAATATATTATTTATAGGACTTGGGTTATTTGCTTTTTCCTCTCAAGCACAAATTTCAGAAGGAAGAATCCTTTTTGAAAGAAGAACGAACTTGAAAAAAAAGTTTGGAGATGACGATAGGTT
>JALWLM010000419.1 GCA_027084145.1 Crocinitomicaceae bacterium
CAATTCCGTTAAAAGACTTTTATCTAACCGGATTGATTTTACCGAAGAAGATTCGGAAGAATATGAGATTTTGAAAAAAGAATTGATTTTAAGATCTCAAAAAAACACGGAAAAGGAACTCTATTCAAATATGCTGATTTGGTTATTTTCTCAACGTAAAAATTTTCCTGCCGCTCTTATTCATGTCAAAGCACTTGATAAAAGAACGGTAAATGATGGATCTAAAGTTTATCAATTCGGAAAAACATGTACTGAAAACCGTGATTTCCCCACTGCAAAAAAGGCTTTTCAATATGTCATGAGTTTGGGACAAGACAAACCGTATTATACTTCTGCTCAAAATGCTCTTCTTAATGTTAGTTTCTTAGAAATAACAACACAAAGAAACTTTTCAAATGATGAAATACAACAAGTTATCCGGAAGTATCAACAAATCATAGAAAAACAAGGTTTTCATCGAAAAACACTTCCTATAATCATGCAAGCGGCACATATTGAGGCTTTTTATGGTGAAAAGGCGAAAGATGCTATTTTATTATTGCAGAAAGCATTAAAAATCCCCGGACTTACAGATATGCAAAGAGCTGAAATCAAAATGAAATTAGCTGACATTTATTTACTTAACGGAGATATGTGGGAAGCCTCTCTTCTTTATATGCAAATCGATAAAGATTTTAAATATGAACCTATCGGTCACGAAGCAAAATTTAAAAACGCAAAAATATTTTATTACGATGGGGAATTTGACTTTGCTCAATCTCAATTAGATGTACTAAAACAATCCACTTCAAAGCTCATTGCCAATAATGCCTTAAACCTTTCGGTGATGATTACCGATAATTACGGATTAGACAGCAACTATACCGCCATGTATTGGTTTGCTCAAGCCGATCTTCTTATTACTCAACATCAATACGACAAAGCATTTCAATATTTTGACAGTATTGAAAAACAATTCCCGGCGCATTCTCTCGGAGATGAAATTTTAATGAAAAAAGCCGAAGCAAAACAGCAACAAGGAAAATGGAATGAGGCGATCCTCCATTTGGAAGAGTTACTAAAATACTACGGCTTTGATTTGCTGGCAGACGATGCTTTATATCAGATTGCAATCATCTATGATAAACATTTGTTCCAAGAAGAAAAGGCCGCAGAATACTACCGGAAAATATTATTTGAACATAAAGGAAGTATTTATACCCCCGAAGTTCGAAAACGTTTAAAAGAGATTAGAAACAAAAATCCCAAACCTTAGTTTGGGATAACTGTCTTAATTTCCATTGTCAATAAAAATCCAAATTTTAAACGGTAATTTTGTTTTCATAAGAGTTTATTTTATGTTTCTCTATCAAGATAGAAATCATTCTTTTAATAGAAGAGAAAAAAAAACAAACTGCCCTTATTTTTGACTAAACGGTTGGCCGACACCAATCAAGCTATCCCTTTTTTCTTCTTTGAAGCTCTTTAGTAATGAGAGCTAATTCTCTGGATGTTTGACCTGCAACAGATGTGTTCTCTTCTGCTCTTCGAATAAGATATGGTAGCACTTCCTTGACAGGTCCGTAAGGCACATATTTAGCAACGTTATATCCTAGGTAAGCCAAATTATAAGAAATGTGATCGCTCATACCTAATAATTGTGCAAAATAGATTTTGTTATTGTCTTTTTTAACCTTTTTCTCTTCTACAAGTTCTACTAAATACGCAGAACTTTTTTCATTGTGGGTTCCTGCACAAATAGAAACAATATCCAGATGATTCATTGCCAGATGAAGAGCTTTATCATAATCTCTGTCTGTTGCTTTTTTATCCGGTTGAATCGGTGAAAGATATCCTCTTTCTGCTGCGCGTTCTCTTTCTTTTTCCATGTATGCTCCCCGTACAATCTTCATCCCCAAGAAATAGCCGTTTTGTTTGGCATGCAAAATTTCCTTTTCAAAAAATTCTAACCGGTCGTGTCTATACATTTGAATTGTATTGAATACAATCGCTTTATCTCTGTTATATTTCATGGACATCTCTTTTACAATTTGATCAATTGTATTTTGGATCCAAGATTCTTCTGCATCAATAAATAAAGGAACATTATTCTCATAGGCCTTACGACAGATTCTATCTACCCTTTCTACTGTTTTTTGATATCTCAATAAATCGTCTCCGGTTAAAGAATCGACTCCATCATTAGCTCTTTCGAGCGTTGAAAAAAGTGTAATTCCCGTTACTTTAAACACTGCAAAAGGAATGTCTTTATGATTTTTTGCCGTTTCAATCGTTTTTATAATCTCATTAACCGTTGCATCAAAGTCTTCTTCATCTGTTTTCCCCTCAATACTATAATCTAGAATAGATTTCACATTGAATTTTGCCAATTCTTCAATTGTTTGAAGAGAATTTTCTATGGATGTTCCTCCGCAAAATTGTCTAAAGATCGTTTTCTTGATGAAACCTTCAATGGGTAAATGAAGTTTTAATGCCAAATTTGTTGCCCATTTACCAAAAGTGACCAGCCATGACTTGCTCACTAATTTAAAAAGCCAATAGGCTCTTTTCAGATCTTTTGTTGATTTACTCTTAAAAGCAACCTCTGTATTTTCAAATGAAATCATATCTTCATCTAGACTTAAATAATCATGAACAAAAATAACCACATTATTAAAACCTATA
>JALWLM010000420.1 GCA_027084145.1 Crocinitomicaceae bacterium
CAGTATTATTGTTCTGGACAATTAAAAAGTTATTTCTAAAAAAAGAAAGAATATTAAAAAAAGATGTTATCAGGTTTGCTCTTGCCGGTTTGTTTGGTGTAGCATTGAATCAAATGTGTTTTTTTCATGGCTTAAGTCTTTCCTCTCCGATTAACGCGGGAATAATAATGACATTAAATCCCATAATGGTCGCAATTTTGTCTTATTTTCTTTTAAGAGAGGAAATCTCTGTAGAAAAAATAACCGGTATTTTTTTAGGAGCTACAGGAGCTGTTTTATTAACAACGACTGCAGGAACGGGAAAAGGAGACTCTATTTTAGGAGATTTATTGTTATTTATTAATTCAGCGAGTTATGCTCTTTATTTAGTTATTGTAAAACCTTTAATGAAGCGATATAGCCCGCTTACTGTTATTACATATGTGTTTTCCATAGGATTGGTTTATGTTTTATTATATCCTCCAACATTAAAAGAGTTCTTTACAACGGATTTCCAAATATTTACATCAGAGGTTACAATAAAAATTGTTTATGTAATCGTTGGAGTTACATTTTTAACTTATTTATTGACGGTATATGCTCTAAAATATCTCAGCGCATCTGTTTCCAGCAGTTATATTTATCTACAACCGGTATTAGCGATGTTTTTTGCTTATTTTTTCTTTTACATAGGGATATCTGAAGACTATACAAACACAATAACAGTAAAAAAAATTCTTTATATGCTAATTATATTTGCCGGTGTTTATATGACCACAAGATCATCGATAAAAAACAATAAAGGGAGCTAAAAAGCCCCCTTTATTTTTATTTTAGATGAATAATTATTCTGCAAGAACAATTATTTTATTATTCAACATCTCGACAATACCGCCATTTACTTTTATTCGAATAACTTTCTTATTTCTAGGGTCTATCGTTACGCTCTCATTAGAGCCTCCCATAAAATCATCTTTTAGGTCGACTTTCATTTCACCTTCTTTTAAGACAGAAATGATAGGAGCGTGATCGCTTAAAACTTGGAAAAGTCCATTTTTACCCGGAAACTGAACCGCTGTTACCTCTCCTGTAAAAATTTGACTTTCCGGTGTGATTACTTCCAAGTGCATAGGTCAATAAATTAAGCGTTTTCAGCAAGCATTTTTTCTCCGGCTTCTATTACATCTTCAATACCTCCTTTTAAGTTAAAAGCCGCTTCAGGATATTTATCATATTCTCCGTCTAAAATAGCATTAAAAGCTTTGATAGTGTCTTGAATATCAACTAAACACCCCGGTATTCCTGTAAACTGTTCTGCTACATGGAACGGCTGTGATAAGAATCTTTGAACCCTTCTTGCGCGGTGTACAACAAGCTTATCTTCTTCTGAGAGCTCATCCATACCTAAAATTGCGATGATATCTTGAAGCTCCTTATATCTTTGAAGCGTCATTTTTACTCTTTGTGCACACTTATAATGCTCTTCTCCAACAATTTCCGGCGTTAAAATTCTAGAAGTAGAATCTAACGGGTCAACCGCCGGGTAAATACCTAATTCAGCTATTTTACGAGATAATACCGTTGTTGCGTCTAAATGAGCAAAGGTGTTTGCCGGAGCGGGGTCAGTTAAATCATCCGCAGGAACGTAAACGGCCTGTACAGAAGTAATAGATCCATTTTTTGTAGATGTAATTCTTTCTTGCATAGCTCCCATTTCAGTTGCTAATGTTGGCTGATATCCCACGGCTGAAGGCATACGTCCTAAAAGGGCAGAAACCTCTGAACCCGCTTGTGTAAATCGGAAAATGTTATCAACGAAGAAAAGAACGTCTCTCCCTTTTCCTTCACCATCTCCATCACGGAAATATTCAGCAATTGTAAGTCCTGATAAAGCAACTCTTGCTCTTGCTCCCGGAGGCTCATTCATTTGTCCGAAAACGAAAGTTGCTTTAGACTCTTTCATTTTTTCTAAGTCTATTTTTGACAGGTCCCAACCACCTTCTTCCATAGACTCCATAAAATCATCTCCATATTTGATAATTCCGGATTCTAACATCTCACGAAGTAAGTCATTTCCTTCACGAGTACGTTCACCAACACCCGCAAAAACAGATAGACCTCCATGTCCTTTAGCGATATTATTGATTAATTCTTGTATAAGTACTGTTTTTCCTACTCCTGCTCCTCCAAATAAACCAATCTTACCTCCTTTTGCATAAGGTTCAATAAGGTCGATAACTTTAATTCCTGTATATAAAACTTCCGTAGAAGTAGAAAGGTCTTCAAACTTAGGAGCCGGACGGTGAATAGATAAACCGTTGCTACTATCTAATTCATTAATTCCATCAATTGCCTCACCAACAACGTTAAATAAACGCCCTTTAACTTCTTCTCCGATAGGCATTTTTATAGGGGCATTTGTTGTGAGAACTTCCATCCCACGAACAAATCCATCTGTAGAGTCCATAGAGATAGAACGAACAGTGTTTTCTCCAATATGAGATTGTACCTCTAAAACAACACGTGTTCCGTCTTCTTTTCGAACCACCATAGCATCATAAATTCGTGGAAGTTCTGTTCCTTTTTCAAACTTTACATCGATTACAGGACCGATGATTTGAGATATTTTTCCTTTTGTATTCGACATTTTGACGTCTTATTTATTTGTTAG
>JALWLM010000421.1:0-1287 GCA_027084145.1 Crocinitomicaceae bacterium
TAACTTTCTCGAAAAATTATTTTTATACACTTTCTCACATTCAATAAAAGCATCTTTTTTTATCTTTTTTTTAAATTATTCTTTTCACAAGAAAAAATAATCTTTTCCATCAACTTCATTATTTCTCGGGGCTCTACTACATGCCGATACTGAAAAACTTAATTGAGGAATTTCCTTTAAAAGAAAATGGACAATCGTCGTTTTACCTGCTCCTGAAGGGGCAGAAAAAATAATACTTTTTCCTTTGCTTTTACCCATTATAGTGTATTCAATATTTGTTCTTTAATCTTCTCCAAATTATCTTTCATATTGATAACAATCTTTTGCATTTCTGCATGATTGCTTTTACTTCCTAAGGTGTTTACCTCTCTTCCTATTTCTTGAGAAATAAATCCTAGTTTTTTTCCTGTTTCTTCTCCTTCCATTGTTTGCTCAAAATAATCCAAATGATTAGCTAATCGCATTTTTTCTTCGGAAATATCTAATTTTTCAATATAAAAAATCATTTCTTGTTCCAAACGATTCTCATCATATTTTTCAAAAGACATTTCCTCTAATGCTTTTTTCATCCGTTCTTTAATCACTTCAATTCTTTCTTTCTCATATTTTGGAATTTCACTCAACAATTTTCGGATATATGCTATTCTTAGATGAAATTCTTTTTCTAAATCTTCTCCTTCTTTTTTTCTAAAAGCATTTAGGTTTTCGAGTGCTTCTTCTAAAATATTCAAGACTACTTTTTTCTCTTCCCCGCTTAATTCCTCCTCACCTGTCATATAAATATCCGGCATTCTTAAAATCATGGACAGGTAATCTTGTGATTCTTCCTGAATACTTTGATTTATTTCTTTCAATTCTTTGTAATATGCTTTTGCCAGATTTTTGTTAATTATCGATAAATCTTCTTCCGAAATCATATCAATTTTAACCGAACAGTCTATTTTTCCTCGCTTCAACTCTTCTGTTATTTTCTTGCGAAAAACAGGGTCTAACTCTCTATATAAGGAAGGAAGTCTTAAATTCAAATCGATTGTTTTACTATTCAGTGCTCTAATTTCAATCGTTATCTTTTTACCTTTATATGTTCCGGTTGCTTTTCCAAAACCGGTCATTGATTTTAACATATTGCTTTTTTTATACGGTAAAATTAAGTCTTTTTTTAAAGAAAAACCCCACTCCAAAGGAGTAGGGTCTAATTTATTTCATAATTCTTGTCTTGTTTCTACTTTATTGTAACTCTGGATACTACTCTTTTAGTTTCAGAGATTATCTCAACAATATAAACCC
>JALWLM010000421.1:1297-2642 GCA_027084145.1 Crocinitomicaceae bacterium
AAGGTTTATCTCTACAGTATTACTGTTTTCTCTCGAAGAATAAACTTTTCTGCCGGTAATATCTCTAACAATTACTTCAAAAGTACCGTTAAATATATTTCCTGTTTCTATTGTAAAAATACCATTGTTCGGATTTGGGTACATATTGATGTTTATTTCTTGTTCTTCTGCAATACCAGCTGTTGATTCTAAACCATCTAATGTCGTTACACCCGTATTATTAGGATCTAGCCATGTTACTAAATGATTGGCAGATGTACTTCCTTGAGGGTTCCATGAGTATGATAATTTTCCATAATAATCCGGTGCGGATAAACTCCAACATGAAGCTCCTCCTCCCCATAATTGACCGATAATTCTTTTATTATTATCAAATAAAGGAGAACCTGATGATCCCGGTTCCGTTGTCGTATTTCTATCCCATTCCACAACCCATTGACTATTCGGCTCACTTGACCCCATTCCATTTCCCTCTGTCAACTGAGCGTCATCAAAAGATATTTTTTTAATATCTCCTGAAGGGTGATGAATACAAACAGCTGTTGGTGGTGCCACATCTTCATTATTCCATCCTGAAAAATATGCATTGTAAGAAGACGGTATTGTTCCGTTAACAAGTCCTCCTGTAATTTCTACCAAACACATATCCGAAGGCGTTCTTCTTGCTCTTAAAACAGCACCGGAAAGAGAAGTGAAACTTGGTGAACTGGAAGGATTTGTGCATGTAGAGGATTCCCAATTAAAACGGAACACCCAGGAAGCAGGATTAGAATAGCAATGATTCGCCGTTAAAACATAAGGCTTTTTGTCATTTGCAGTATTATTAATTAATGCTCCTGTACAAAAACCATTTCCTCCCGATACAAGCATCACCACCGATCTAATTTGATCTTGCCATGGAGACCCATCGGGACAAACGACATTCATATTACAACTTCCCGAAGAACCAAATGCTTTTTCTTGAAATTCTTTTGCGGTACGATAGCCATGAACAACTTTACTCACCTGTAAACTTCTTAATTCATTAATATTTTCAGGAGCTACATAATATTCTAAAACAATTGTTTCTCCGGGTATTAATTCTGTCCCCAATTGTCCCTCATACAGATGATAAACTGTAAATTTTCCTAAAATAAATGTCTTTTCAGGGTTAAAAACATAAAGTTCATTTCCTTCAGGAATAACGACATTATCTAAAATTAAATTGACTGTTTTTGCATTTTTTGCTGTTAAAGCCAATTGCCAGATTTTGCCCCCGTTTGATAAATCAAACCATGTCCCTGAATTTGCCATGGTTAAATCCGTTTCATGAATAAACCCAAAACGCCACGGTCCTATTTTTTGT
>JALWLM010000422.1 GCA_027084145.1 Crocinitomicaceae bacterium
CCATAAACCTCCTTCAACTCGTTCATCCGCCCAAAATCCTCTCATATCAAAGAGAAATTTAACTCCTCTTTTCTTTTTTAAAGCTAAACCTGATATTGCTGAGATATAACTTCTGCAATGAACTATTTTAAAATCGTGTTTTTGATGTAAGTCAAATGTTTTTTTCTTCATTTGTAGTACCTGACGAAAAGTTTTCAAAAAACTGCCTTTCTCATAATTTTAAGGAAATCATGAAATGTTTGCTTCATTACATATTTGTCTAATTTTATCAGAATATTCTTTATATCTATCCTCTTTTTCGTAGCTCAACAAATGAATATGATATCCTTCTTTAGATAATCCTTTCAAGTAGGGCAATACTTGTGATTGTCCCAAAGGGTCGGTCATTCCATCATATGATAAATAAAGTATATTCATTCTTAAAAAAAACGACAACTAAATACCGCTGTATCATCTACAAAATCCAAACTACCTTTCCAACTATCCAAATTAGAAAATATTAAATTATTAAGATCATCCATCGATAATGGATAATAACGATGAACAACATGTATAAGACGTTCTACCCCAAAAAAGTTGCCTTGCTCATTTTCCAATTCAACCACTCCGTCTGTATATAACATCAATGTGGTTTTAGCAGGTATATATTTTTCTGCTACATTCAAAAACGGAATCTCTTCCATCATCCCAAGACCAATAGTTCCTTCATTTAAATAATTTACCTCTGTCCCATTTGTAATAAAAGGATGATTATGACCGGCATTGACATAGGTCAATATCCTTGTGGTAATATTGTAATGTGCGATAAAAAAGGTGATAAATTTATCTCCTTTTGATATTTGCATCACCTTTCTATTCAAATCTGTAATCAAACTTTCTATATCAAACTTTCTGCTTTCCAATAAAGTTCTTACAATTGCCTGAAAATTAGCCATTAACATTGCTGCTGCGACTCCTTTTCCCGAAACATCCCCAATACATAACACAAATTCATTTTCATTTAATAGGATAAAATCATAATAGTCTCCGCCAACCTCATGTCTTGGGGTATATTTTGCGGAGATATCCAAACGATTGTTTGATGGTAAATCTTGAGGAAATAAGGTTTGTTGCATTGCCGAAGCAACTTCCATGTCTTTTTTATATCGCTCTTCTCTAATCCCCATTTTATTCATCCTTCTGTTTTCTAATGCTACTACAGCGATATTAATTAATGTCTGAATAAAATTCATATAATTTAATTCCTTGCTGTAATGCCTTCCATCATAATCTACTCCTTTGAGTAAAAAATAAGCTAATGGTGTCGATTTATAAAAAACAGGAATAATAACATCAAAAGACTGTAGCAATGAAGACTCTGATGATTCTATAATTGTAATTTCTTTAAATCGAGTCAATTCTTTTTCTACATTAAATTTAGAGATCTTTCCTTTATATCCGGATTTCAGAACACATTCCCATGTTTCTTGTTTATTAAACAACAAAAAACGTTGATATCCTAATTGTTCTTTGACAATAAAACCAATGAGTTGCATTAACTCTTCCGTAGACTTATTTGAATTCACTGCTTCTGTCATATAAAGCAGTGAGTTCAACTTAAAATCTTTTTGTTCAAGTTGCAGTTCGAGTTCTTTAACTATTTGTCTTACTTCCATTACATGTTTTCGATAATCTCAGGTAATTTTCGAAGTGCAGCCATCTCTTTGAACTTTGTCCTTACTTCTCCGCAAGGACTGCCAAAATATGTTTTCCCTCCTTCTAAACTTTTTGCTATTCCGGATTGTGCCAATACTATTGAGCCTTCCCCTATAACAATATCACTGGCACAACCTACTTGTCCCCACAGTGTAACATGATCTTCCACCACAACACATCCTGCTAACCCGACATTTGCTGCTAACAAACATTTTTTTCCCACAATTGTATCATGACCTATATGTACTTGATTATCTATTTTGGTTCCTTCTCCAATGATTGTCATGGCTGAAACACCGGCATCAATTGTACATAATGCTCCCACCTCTACGTCTTTCTTTAGATGAACACCTCCACAAGTGTGTAAACGATCATACCCTTCCGGTTTATTTTTATAATAAAAAGCATAATGTCCGATAACCGTATTCGGACCGATAACTACATTTTCTTCTAAAATAGAATTATCTCCTATCACTGCTCCCGAATAAATAATTACATTTTTTGCAATTTTCACATTATTCCCAATCGTTACATTCGGGTAAATTACAGCTGAAGGGTCTATTTCCGTATGATTCCCTATACTTTTTTTCCAGTGATTTACAGGAGAAAAATAACGTGTTAATTTGTTATAATCATCAAAAGGTCTTTCCGATATAATTAAAGCTTTACCTTCGGGGCAGTCAACTTCTTTATCGATTAAAATGGTGGTTGCCGCACTATTCAACGCTTTATCGTAATATTTAGGATGATCCACAAACATTAAATCCCCTTCCTCCACCCTATGAATCTCATTCAATCCTTTGACGATATGATTTTCATCTCCTACAAAAGAACAACCAATAATATCGGCTATTTCTTTTAATGTATAAGGTCTTTCTAACTTCATTTTCTTTTACTTTTATTGTAAAGTAAAGTTA
>JALWLM010000423.1 GCA_027084145.1 Crocinitomicaceae bacterium
GTTCTACTATTGCTTTTGCTGGTTTATATTGGTCTGGTACTTATCCTTATGAAGAAGGTAATGTTGATGGTAATGGGGATCCAATAGCAGGTTGTAATGATTGTAATCGATATGACCCTAAAAATGTAAAATTTAAATTACCGGGTTCTTCAAGTTACATTGATTTAGTAGGTGATTTAATATATGATGAACAAGGAAATGAACCAAATTCTAATCAAGATGCTTACGTTTGTTTTAAAGATGTAACGGATTTAATTAATGCAAATCCATCTGGAGTGGATGGTACTTATACAGTTGCAAATGTTAGAGCGACTAGAATAAATATAGTTGATACAAATTTATTTTATGGTACTGCAGGCGGTTGGACTTTAGTGGTGATTTATCAAGATCCAGCAGAAACCACTAAAAATTTTACAGTTTTTGATGGATTTGCTTATATAACCGGGTATGCCGGTATTTTTGGTTTAGGTGGAACTACCAGTATGGATATAACTTATAACGGGTTTCAAACAGTTCCTGCAGGACCGGTAAGAGGATCTTATGGAATATCTTCTTTAGAAGGAGATCAAACTATTTTTGGAAGCCATCTAAAATTACAAGATACAACAGGGACTTTTGTGGATTTATTTGATGCTGTTAATCCGGCGGATAATTATTTTAATAGTACTATATCCGAAGGAGGAGTAAATGTTTTAACACGAAATCCGGCAAGTACAAATACTTTAGGATGGGATGCTGATTTGTTAACAATTGATCCAGCCACAAACAATCCGGGAAATACTTTAATAGGAAATAATCAAACATCAGCTACTTTTAGAGCTGATGCCAGTACTTCTGGAAGTCAAAGAGATGGTTATTTTATTTTTGAAAGTAGTTTTGCTATTGAAGTTTATATTCCGGAAATAAAAGTTGTAAAATCTATGGAGGACAATTCCGGTAATGTGATTCCTCAAGGATCGACAGTTAACCCATTAGATATCATTACGTATAAGTTTTCTATACAAAATATAGGTAACGATTCTGCTCAAAATGTTATAATTGATGATGAACTTCCTTTTAATGGCATATTTGATTTATCATCTTTATATGCCGAAGATAATTTAGGAAATCCTATTAATTTAACAACAGGAGCACCTACAGTTGCAAATCCGATCCAATATGTATATGATGCTTCTGCCAACACGATAAGTTTTAATATTCATTCATCTTTAACGGAAGCAGGAGATCCGGAATTTTTCATTTATTTTAACGAGCAAGTTTCGGACGATCCAAATGTTTTATCTTCTTCTTGCAGTCAAGAAATAAAAAATCAAGCAAAAGTATCGTATGTAGGAACAATAAATAATGTTATTAACATTCAAGATCAAGAAAGTCTTAGTTATATTTCTGCTTGTGGAGTTGACGCAGGGACATTAGAGCCTACTACAGCAACTATCGATGTTTCGTCAGTAGATTTTTCTCCGGTAGTTGTTTCAAATATTGCTAACTGCCCTTCTACAAATGTAACTTTAGCAGATATAAATGCAGCAGGTATAGACACCTCTGTTTATAATAACATTTATACATCTAATACCTTACCTCCAAATCCTGCGGATTTAGTTTCTTTACCAATAACAACTTCCGGTACCTATTATGCTATAGGATTATTAGATAATAGATTTGGTGATTGTTATGGAGTTAGAGAAATCCTAGTAGATGTTGTAAACAACATAGATACAGATGGTGATGGGATTTGTGATATAGACGATTTAGATGATGATAATGATGGTATTACAGATGTGTTAGAATGCGTTGATGCTACTGTTTTCGGTCCTTTTAATACGACAAATACTTCATTTAATATAACAGGAACCGGAGGGAATGATTCTGCTATTTTTAATTCTTTAACATATAACGGTGTATTATATCCAATATTTGTTGTCCCAGATTCTTATGAGGCACATTTTCAAAATCCGGGAACCAATATTGCTGAGGCATATCATAGTAATTGGAATGTAACTAATTCAACTAATCCAAGCTGGAATAATATCATTATTAATGCTTTTCAGTCAAGAGATTTTAATTGGTATCAAAGACAAGATCCGACTATTAATGCCGCAGATTATTATTCTTTACATTATAACGACCCGATAGTTTCTACTGGAAACTCTTTTATAATGATTTCCGAAAGAGGAGGAAATAACTATACCAATATAGAGGCTTTTGATGAAAATGGAAATTCTTTTGGGCAAATAATAAACATTGTAGCTAATGATCCAAAATATTTACCTACAGGAGCATTTGCTTCTAACGGTCAAGAATTTAAATTAGCATTATTTTCTTTAACGGAATTAGCTCCTGCAGGAAGTTTAATTTCTTCTATAAGAATGTATTCCGTTGTGGGAGGTGATGGACCTGACGGAAAAGTTTTTATTTTCACTAATAATGCGGAATGTGGAGATACAGATGGAGATGGATTACAAAATCATTTAGATTTAGATTCGGATAATGATGGAATTTATGATATTGTAGAAAGTGGTTATGACGTTACAGTTGTGGATGCTAACAATAACGGTATTTTAGACGATATGGAAGGAGTCACTCCAAATGACGCGGATAATGATGG
>JALWLM010000424.1 GCA_027084145.1 Crocinitomicaceae bacterium
TTCATCACCTCCATGGATAGCCTACCATACGTTTGTCTTCTCGCGCAAATAAAAAAGACCCCCTTAGTAATTAGGGGGCCTTGAACCGATTAGTCATCAAGCAATACCATGTACCTTCCATTATTGAAAGCGTCCTTCATATGCTGAAAGATGGTTTCTTTGCTTGGTTCAGAGACGGTAAGGTACACATCAGTTTGGTCAAGTTTTACTACTTTTTCGTTGTATCTTCCCATCACGGCCAGGTTGCTGGTCAATTCGATGGAATATTCCATGACCGATTCCTTGTCCCAACCATGACGGTCGGAAAGCATGGTAATAACAGCTTCGGCAAGACGCCTATGGTCATAACAAGAAAGGGAAGTAGCTACATCCTTATAATAAAAGCTCGCCATATATTCAAACACATTAATGGTAACAATAACAGCTACCATTCTACCTTTCATAATCGTGTCGTTGGGCCTCACCTCGAACGAAATAGCTTCGGGTGGAATACCAGGACCGTACTTACCGGTTGTAACAAGATTGCGGAAAAAAGAATAATCATGAAGATATTGATAATTTTGAGTCTCCATTACTTTGTCCACGATATCTTGAAAGGTTTTTCCGTCGAGCTTATCAACGTCCCGGGAAGACACATAAAGCTTGATTCGAGTCACTACCATCACCTCCAGCTAGATAGTAGCATACAAATCACCGGGGCGTCAAGAAAAAACTAAAAAAACTTACCCTTCAAACAACGAATCTCATTAAGAAGGATTTTGTATTTTTCTCTAATGTTTTTTGTTTTATTTTCTTTATAATCTTTTCCGCAAGAAAAGCCAAATTTTTTCAACAAATCTTTAGCAATACGTGCAGTTTGACGCATTACATTATCAGTAGTAGCATCGGCCATATTAAGAATTAGATTATCGTGACTACGATTTTCACCCCAATGCGAAGCGACAAAATCAAAGACTCTATTCGGATAATCAGGATTTCGATAACGAACATTAGGATGACCATACTCTGAAGTACCGATAATAGAAGCGTTTCTTCCCGGGAAGGGAACAGGTCTTCCAGAAGCAAACAAAGGCCGATAATAAGCATAATCCTCGTTGGAATTAAGAAGTTTTAGAAATTCTTCTTCACCCAATAAATGAAAAACCAAAGTGGGTAGCATACCTCCATACCACATCCTAGTACCAAGGTCACTTTTTAGTTTTATTTCTTTATCGCCGTATTTTTCGACTATATAAACATCATAAGGAGACCATACTTCTTTTATTAATTGTCTTTCAAGAGCCCCTTGCTCTAAAAGGGTGCCAAGAATCATAACTTACCTCCAAAAAAGAGGGACCAAAAAGGTCCCTCAGTAAATAATTACCCCCTTTCCAAGAGTGTCCGTTGATACGTATAGAGCATCTGAAAGGAATTCTCCTAATTCTTTTAGAGCTTCCTTTACATCCTCGGGGAGGTCAGCAAAGTTCAGCAAATCCTCAATATCATCCAGTGCAGCATCAGCAACGGCCTGATAATAGAATTCTTCGTTTGGCGTAGATACTCCAGCCGTACCTTCGGGGCTAACCGAAGATTCCAAATAATCCTCATAAACCTTACCTTCTATGATATATGCAGCAATTTTTTCGGCTACTTCGTTTTTCATGGTACTACCTCCTCTCAGCCAAAGGATATAATGATTACCCCTCATTTGTCAACCCGGGCTATAAGAAAAATCTCCTATATATAATAGGTTGACTTGCTATGTATAGCACTATATAAAACCCGGGGATTAACAAAATATAACCTAAATCTTCATATCTCTAAATAGCAAAAAAGGACTTCATATATAAAGAATTTTTTATTTTTTTAAGCTTTATTACTTTGAAATCGCGGGCTAAAAAGAATATGATAAAAAAGTCTTTAAGATTTTATTTCTTTTTTATTTAGGTGCTTTATTTTTAGTTTTAGTTTTTTATTTATGTTTAGTTTTTTCTTTTATTTTTGCGGGCTAGAAGGAAAATACCCCATAATTCCCGGCTAAAAAAGAAATCACCTAATACCTTACCGCTCTTTTATCTCTCTTATATATAGAGGAAGAGACAACTCCCTATATAGGGAGTTGTCTTTCTTTATTAGGGTTTTATTGTTTTCTTGAATGAGTTATCTTTATTTTATTGGATTTGTTTTTTAATATTAGTTTGAGTTTTTAATTCTTACTTTTTGTAAAGAATGAGTAGAGTTAGTTTTACGAGTGTTTTTGTATGAATTAAGTTTTTAATGTTTTATGAGTTTCATGAGTGGGTATATGAGAGTTCATGAGAGAATGATGAGTGAGGTGTTTTGTCAGACCCTATAGGATTTTTGATAGAATAAGAATCATTCTAAGTAATAAGGGTAAATTTTGATGAAAAATTCTCATCAAAATCTCATAGTTTAAGATATGTTTCTAGAAAAATTCTTATTATTTAAGGTATTTTGAGATATATTGGAGATATTTTAGAAATTTGTTTATGTTTTTTAGTTTGTTTGGTTAGAATTTTTAATGGATGAAGGAATAATTGTTTTTTGTTTTTTTTTATTTCTGCGAGAAAACATACGTAGAGAAAGAAAAACCCATAT
>JALWLM010000425.1 GCA_027084145.1 Crocinitomicaceae bacterium
CTCTTTAAGTACAGCACTCATACCACCAGCTCTATGGATATCTTCCATATGTACTGTTTGAAGTGAAGGTGAAATTTTTGCAATATGGCTTACGTGTTTTGCAATTTCATTTATTTTAGCTATATCTTTTAGCTTCCTATTATATGTTAAATGCTTTGGTTTAGATCTGTAAAATAAAGGACTTAAAACTCCCTCAATCTCCGAAAAGTTCACCAAAAATATTTTATTCTTATCAACGTCAGGACTTAGCTCAAAGACTTTTTTTTTTAACTCGTCTTCCACTATTATATTCTCAATAAACCTTCTAAGCTCTTTCTCTATTATCTCCAACTCATTTTTTCCAGTGGGTTTGCCTGTAGCGTCGTAACCTATATCCTCGGCTATTGCCATAAATATTGGATAATCAAAAAGCTCTTTCTTCTTTGCTTCCTGATACAGTTCGGTTAATTTTTCTTTCAGTTCATTAATTTTCTCGTTATACTGGTCAGATATTTCTTTTTTCCAATCTTTGAACTCCTTTGTTTGTTCTATTTTCTTAAAGTCTGTTTCGCCTGTAGTATTATCAAAACCGATATGCTCCTTAATTATACGTTTCTTCTCGTTTTCAAGGGCTTTGACCTTATTCAAATAGTCTTGCTCTGTCTTAATTCTTTCCTGAATCTCTCTTATCTTGGTTTCTATTTCAATAGTTTTCTCTTTGTCCCATTTCCTCAAGAATAGCACAGAACTTTTCACGCCTGCACCAGTGGGTTTGAATGCGTCTTGTGGCATTGACACTACCGCCACTATTCTGAACCAGCGTTCTATCTGGTCACGAACATACTGTAAACTACTATTAGTCAAAATTCCGTCAGGTATAACGATTGCCAAAAAGCCACCAGGTTTTAGATAATAATATGCTTGCTCAATAAATAGAATTTCAGTGCTTTGACTCTTACGCCCTGTGACTCCACTATTTCTAATATCCAGCCAGCTAACGTCTTTAAGTCCAAATTTGTATTGATGTAAATATGCTTTTTCTGTCTGCTTTACAATACTTCCAAAAGGCGGATTTGTTATGATAAAGTCAAAAGTGCCATACTTAAACTCCTGATTACCTGTTTTCTTTCTAATAATTTCGTCTTTCAATAAGCCGTCTGCAGCAACTACATTTGTGTGACCGTCGTCATGAAGAATCATATTCATCTTTGCAGTGCGAGCAATTTGCTCATTAATCTCTATGCCAAAGAGATTTCTTTCTGCAAAGTCATGCCAATATTTATAATGTTCTACTGTGCCTTCTTCAAAATATTCATCTCCTACTTTACGTATTTTATCTAATGCGTATAGCAAAAAACCTCCGCTACCGCAAGATGTATCCAATACTCTGCTATCATTCTTTATAGGTAATGAGTGGACAATGAATTTAACAATATTGCGAGGCGTAAAGAATTGACCAAAGTCCCCTCTAAAATACGAGCCCATGAATGTTTCAAATGCCTTGCCTTTACTATCAAGGTCTGTTTTACTTAGGCTAATACTCTGCAAATAACCGACAACCGTTTTCACCTTTTCAGGCGTTAATCTTATATTGTCTTTGAAGACCTCTGGGTCTTTCTTTTTACCTTCTTCATATAATTTTATTATTCTGTTATATAAGTCTTTAGTAATTTTTTCCTCAATTTTGCGACGGTCTTCTTCGCTTGCGTTTTTAGGAACTGGTTCATTGAAAATCTGAAAATCGTAGGGTTCACCCTTTTTACGAGGTTTCTTTTCGTCCCATATTTTACAGAAAATCAATTTATCCAACTCGTCAAATGCTTCAGAAGGGTTAAGTTCTCCGCCTCCCCATAGAGCATTGTGAGCCAGTTTAAAACGCTGTGTAAGTTCTGCCTCTGATACTATTTCTAAGTCAAAAAACTTCTGCTTTATCGGGTCGTCACCAGGGTCTTCATTAGGCAACCTACCTCCTTTTACGTATTTATACCTTTGAATTTTTCTAATGCCAAAGGAAGGTATATCTGCTACAGTTTGCTTAAAGTTGCTATCCTTGTCAATTTGATAAAATTCATTTTTCAATCCTGAGGTTATCCAAATAAATTTAATAGTTCCTGACAGTGCGTAAGCATAAGAGGCTGCTTGCTCTACTGCTTGTTGAAATTCTGATTCGCTAACATCATTCTTTTTACATTCTACTACTATATAGGGTTGTGTGCATTGGTCATCATGATATACAATAATGTCAGCTTCTTTAGTGGTTGAGCCCATTGTAACAGGCTCATATAATTTTATCCTTTTTACAGGGTATTTATATGAAAATATTAATTTCAAAAATGTTTCTGCCTGTACTTGTTCCTCTGGGTCGGTAAATTTTCTTTTTTTATTCTGATGTAAATATGTAATATACTTCCTTTCTGCGTCAAAAGAGATTAAACCATCTTTAACGCCTCTGTCAAAAATGTCCATCACGATGGGGGTTTTCGTTTATTTCAAAAATATAACTTTATCCGAAAAAACAAAAGGCAGAGCAAACGCCCTCCCTTTTGTTTTTTTGCACCGAAGTGATAACTAAATATTTCAAAGAGTTAAGCTACATAAAGGTAAAATACATTAAAAAAA
>JALWLM010000426.1 GCA_027084145.1 Crocinitomicaceae bacterium
GTCTTTTTCTCCATACATCATAGGGAAAAGCATGAAAGCTATATTCTTATATACATTATCCATTTTTGTAATTTCTTTTTCTTTCTTATTTTTTATCACGCAATCACAAAGTCATAAAGTAATTTTCATCCTAATTCAACTAATAGGGGTTATTATTATCATCTTACTAAACTATTTAAAAATAGAGTTCGTCAAAAAGATGGCTTTTATATCCTCTATCATTAATCAAGGGAAAACACCTGTAATTGCTTTTAACAAAGAAGGTAAAATTATTTATGTAAGTGAAAACATCTCATTTTATTTTGATATCTCTCATAACAATCTTTTAGAAAAACACATCTCTTTCCTAAATAATTTCATTCCTTTTAACAGTAAAGAATATGAACATTATGTTAACCTAACTAAGAACTTACAAGATGGTCAAAAATATTTGTGCCCAATGATTGACAAGTTTAGCAATGTCAGATGGTTCGAATGGGAATACCGGAAATTCACAGAAAATGTTAGGGTTATCATGGGGAGTGATATCACCGAAAAACAAGAACTTGAAAGGACTTATGAATTACTTGTTCAATCCGCTGAAGATTTTATTTATAGATGTGATCGAAGAGCCATTTTCACCTTTGTAAATGATGTTGCTTATACCAAGTTAGGGTATCAAAAAGAAGATTTAATTGGAAGACATTCGTTAAAGTTAGTTCCTGAAAGATATCGAAAAGAAGTCCTTGATTTCTACAAAACCCATTTTGCATTAAAACAAAAAACATCTTATAAAGAATTTCCAATATTGAAAAAAAATGGAGAAGAAATATGGATAGGGCAATCAATCACAACAATTTATAAACCTAAATCCGATAATTATGACGCTTACGATGGTTTTATTGCTGTGGCTAGAGATATTACTGAACAACGGGAACAAAAACGAATTATACAAGAACAAAGCAAAGCTATTACTTCAAGTATTAACTATGCCCAAAGGATACAAAACAACTTACTTCCGAATAAGACAAAATTTCAAAAATTATTTGATGAATATTTTATTTTCTATCAACCTAAAGATATTGTTTCAGGGGATTTTTATTGGATTGAGAAAATAGGGTCAAAAACGATTATCGCCATAGGAGACTGCACAGGTCATGGTGTTCCGGGTGCTTTTATGACTGTATTGGGAATTAATTTACTAAACAATATTGTCATTGAAAATGAAATCACCTCTCCGGATCAAATATTAACAAAGTTAGACAAACAACTCTCACAATAACTGCCTAAAGGAGAAGGGAAAAACAAAGTAAATGATGCAATAGAGCTAACGATTTGTGTTATTGATGAGGAACGTCCAAATGAAGTTGAATATTCCTCTGCAGGAGGGCGGTTTTTAATTTATTCTGAAGACTCCTTTACAATGTATAAAGGTGAAAATAAACACTGTGGAGATGTTTTTGAAGACTTCCAAGGATACAGTAATAAAATTGCGTATGTAAATGAGGATTATCAATTATTTTTATTTACAGACGGATTCCAAGATCAATTTGGAGGAGAGGAAAACAAAAAGTTTTCTTTTAGAAGAACTTTAGAATTATTTGAAGATATTATTTTCCTTTCTTTAAAAGAACAAGGCCAAACAATCCAACAAGTTTTTGAAAACTGGAAAGGAGCATATAAACAAACTGATGATATGACTGTTATTGGTATAAAAAAAGAAATAAATAATAAACAATAACCCCCCTGTTTTTTCGTTGTCAGTTTAAATCATCTTCTTATGAAAAATTCTATCATCTTCAGCCTTGCAATTATTGTTGCTTCCTTTCTCTTAGGAAAAGCATATGTAGACAGAAATAAAAAAGAAGGAGAGATAAGGGTTACAGGTCTTGGAACAGCTGATTTTACTTCTGATTTAATCGTTTGGGAGTGTCGATTTTCTACACAAAATGAAGATTTAAAGCAAGGATATCTAACGCTAAAAAAACACCAAAACATAATTGATAAATATCTCACTGAAAAAGGCGTTAAAAGCAATGAGATTATTTATAGTGCCGTACGTACAAATAAACGAATGAGAACAATTTATAATGCTGAAGGAAATTATGTTGGCGAAGAACCGGACGGATATGAATTATCTCAATCTGTAAAAATTGAATCAAAAAATGTAAATAAAATAGAGAAAATATCTCGAGAAATTACATCCTTACTAAATGAAGGAATCCAACTTTATTCTGATCATCCCCGATATTATTATACAAAGTTATCCCAGCTAAAAATAGACATGATTTCCAAAGCAACAAAAGATGCAAAAATAAGAGCAGAAAAAATAGCAGAGTTTTCAGGAGGAGAGTTGGGAGAATTACAGTCAGCTAAAATGGGGGTTTTTCAAATCACCGGACAAAACTCTAAAGAAAATTATTCTTGGGGCGGAACTTTTAATACAAGCTCTAAAGAAAAAACAGCCTCTATCACAATGAAATTAGTCTATAAAACGGACTAATCTTTTTAAAATTATCCTTCATAAATACCCTTTCTAAACATTAGAATTGAATGTAAATTCAGACATTTTACATTGCATTCTATAAATACAAATGTATATTTGTATATATA